>NZ_JBEOVU010000021.1:0-136544 GCF_040295685.1 Streptomyces sp. NPDC002734 | reverse complement strand
CTTATCCGCCCCCCCCTGGTGTTGTGTCGTATTGCCCCCCCCGCCCCGCGCATCTCGGCGGGGTGGGGGGCGGGGCGGGCCGCCCGCCCCGGGGGCGGCCCGCGCTCCTGTGTCCGCCCCGCACCGGCTCACGCCCGGCCGGAGCGGACCGGCGCCCCCACGGCCCTGCCGGAGGCGCCGGACCGGTCCCCGCGGTCCCGCCGGTCGCGGCGCCAGTCGGCCACCGCCAGCGCGAGGGCCGCCGTCATGCCGAGCAGCGCGGCGCCGAGCGCGATGGCCAGCGCATTGCGGAAGTTGTCGTCCCGGCCGGCCAGCACCAGGTAGAACAGGCCCGGCAGCGCCGCCGTGCCCACCGCCGCGCCCAGCCGCTGGCCGGTCTGCAGCGCGCCGCCGGCCGCTCCGGCCATCCGCACCGGGACGTCGCGCAGGGTCATCGTGATGTTGGGGGAGATGACGGAACCGCTGCCCATGCCGGCCACGAACAGGGCCGGGGCGGCCAGCCAGGTCGCCGACGACTCCGGCGCGAACCGCAGCAGCAGCGCCGTGGCGCTCATGCCGACGATCACCGCGCTCAGCCCGCACACCGTCAGCAGCCTGCCCAGCCGGTCCACCAGCCGCCCGGACACCACCGCCGCTCCCGCCGAACCGACCGCGAAGGGAGTCACGGCCAGGCCCGACCGGAGCGGGGAGTAGTCCAGACCGTGCTGGAAGAAGAGCGCGAACACCAGCCAGACCCCGCTGAAGCCGACGAAGTACAGCGTGCCGACCCCCGCGCCGACCGCGTACCCGCGGGTCTGGGTGAACAGCCGCAGATCCAGGAGCGGTTGGGCGCCGCGGGCCAGAAGCCGGCGCTGCCAGAGGGTGAAGACGCCGAGCAGCGCCGCCCCGACCAGGAACAGCCACCACAGCCGGCCCAGCCCGCCTGCCTCGGCCTGCACCAGCGGCAGCATGACGGCCAGCACACCCGCGCCGAGCAGCAGCACGCCCGGCACGTCGACCTGCCCCTTACCGGTCGGGCGGGTGCGCGGGAGCAGCCGCCGGCCGAGCAGCACGGCGACGACGCCGATCGGGACGTTGACGTAGAAGATCCACCGCCAGCCCTCGCCGCCGGAGGCCAGCGCCAGGATCAGCCCGCCGGTGATGGGACCCACCGCGCTGGAGATGCCGACCGTCGCGCCGAAGAACCCGAAGGCACGGCCGCGTTCGGGGCCGCGGAACATCTGCTGGATCAGCGCCGAGTTCTGCGGGGCCATGCAGCCCGCCGCCAGCCCCTGCGCGAGCCGGGCGACCACCAGCCAGCCGCTGCTCGGGGCCGCCCCGGCGAGGGCGCTGCACAGCACGAAGGCGCTCAGCGCCAGCAGGAAGATCCGCCGCCGGTTGAGCGCGTCGCCCAGGCGGCCGGCGGTGACCAGGGCGAGGGCGAAGGTGAGCGCGTACCCCGACACCACCCACTGCACCTCGGCCGGGGTCGCGCCCAGGTCGCGCTGGATGGTCGGCAGGGCCACGGCGACGATCGTCACGTCCAGCAGGCTCATGAACCCGGCCACCAGCGTGACCCACAGGGCCCGCCACCGGTTCGGGTCCCGGCCCTCCCCGGCCTCCCTCCCCGCCGGGGACCGTCCGCCGGACGCCGACGTCGACGATGTCACGAAGTGCTCCTCTCACCAGGACGGCGGCCGCGACGGCGGGTTCCGTACGACTGCCCGCACCGGACAATCTGCCCGCAACGCGGCGGGTCACCGGTGCGCCGCACCGATTCCGCCCCGCGTTTCCCCCGACGGTTCCCTCTGCCCAGGGCCGCAGGCCGGGCGGCGCGGGCCCCTCACCCGGGGCGTCCGCCCGAGCCCACCGCGGCGACCGCCGCGTCGATCCGGTCGGCCAGCTCCAGATCGGCGGTGGTGACGGCGTCCACCGAACGGGTGCGCACGGTGAAGGTGATGCCGTCGTCCGAGAGCGAGTGGCCGACCCGGCGGTGCAGTTGCCGGGCGTCGCTCTCCACCTGGTGCAGCAGCGGCGGGACCCGGTCGCGGGGCAGCCCGACGGTGCGGGTGAGGCGGTGGCCGTCGCCGCTCCACGACGGGCGGCGGCGCAGCGCGTCGCGCAGTTCGCGGTCGGTGAGCGGGGCGTCCTCGCCGGGCAGCCGCTCGGGATGGGCGTCGGGCGCGGTGAACGCCTCCGCGAAACCGGGCGGCAGGTTCTCCACCAGGTGACGCGTCAGGGCCGGGTCGTCCCGGGCGATCAGCGACAGCACCGAACGCGCAACGCGGCGGCCCTGCTCCGGCGCCCCCGGCAGATGCGCCGCGACCTCGCCGTAGAAGTCGGTGACCGTGCCGCCGGAGCGGGGGACGGTCGCGTAGGCGGCGTCCCGGTCGGGGCCGGGCACCGCCTGCCGCAGCCGCTGCCGCGTCGGCACGTCGAGATGGAGGGCGAGGACCGCGAGCGTCACCTTGACCGCGCGTCCCGCCCGCTCGGAGGGCAGACGGGTACGTGCGGCGGCGTCCTCGACCAGGCGTCGGTGAGTGATCATGTCGTCTCCCGCGGCGGATGCTGGGGGCGGGGGTCGCCGGGCCGAGTACCCAGCGGTCTCGCCGGGGATGCGCGACGGGACCTCGAGCGGCGCCAGGATCACGGGGACCACGGGGACCACGGGCGGTGCGGTGTAGGCGGTCGGCGCGCGGGTACCTCGGGCTGGGTCGACACCGGGGCCGAACCGGTCGAACCGCCGTCGTTCCCGGTCGAACCCCCGCAGAGAGCACACGGCCCGACAAGGCCCGACAAGGAGAGTCACCGACGTGAACCAGCCCCAGCACCCGGGCGAGAAGCACCCCACCCCCGAGTTCTCGTCCCAGGACCAGCCGCACCCCGGCCGGACCGCGCCCATGGACCCGCCGCCCGACCACGGCGAGGAGTCCTACAAGGGCAGCGGGAAGCTGGAGGGGCGCAAGGCGGTGATCACCGGCGGCGACTCCGGCATCGGCCGGGCCGTGGCGCTGGCCTTCGCCCGCGAGGGGGCCGACGTGCTCTTCACGTACCTCGAGGAGGAGAAGGAGGACGCCCGGGAGACCGCCCGGCTGGTGGAGGACGCCGGACGGCGCGCGGTCGCCGTCTCCTGCGACATCCGCGAGGAGGCCAACTGCCGGGCACTGATCGACCGGGCGGTGGAGGAGTTCGGCCGGATCGACGTCCTGGTCAACAACGCCGCCTACCAGATGTCGCAGCCGGACGGCATCGAGGCGATCACCACCGAGCAGTTCGACCGGGTGATGCGCACCAACCTCTACGGCATGTTCTGGCTGTCGAAGTTCGCCCTGCCGCACATCCAGGAGGGCGGCTCGATCGTCAACACCAGCTCCGTGCAGGGCTACCAGCCCAGCCCGCACCTGCTCGACTACGCGATGACCAAGGCGGCCATCGTCAACTTCACGCAGGGCATGGCGCAGATGCTGGCCGAGCGCGGCGTGCGCGTCAACGCCGTCGCCCCCGGCCCGGTGTGGACCCCGCTGATCCCGGCGACCATGCCCGACACCAGCGAGTTCGGCAAGCAGTCGCCGCTCGGACGTCCGGCCCAGCCGGCCGAGATGGCGCCCGCGTACGTCTTCCTGGCATCGGAGGACGCCTCGTTCATCACCGGCGAGATCGTCAACGCCACCGGTGGCACCCCGCTGCCGTAGCAGCGGCCGCCCGCCCCGCAGGCGTGCCGTCGGGGCGGGCGGGCACAGGTACCGAAACGGACGCTGTTCGGCAAAAACCGGACACCGCACCCCACGGCACGGACAAGGGCGGACACGGCACATGGCAGACACCCCGGAAGGCGGCGGCCTCGCACAGCGCGTGCGGGCGGCGCTCCACCGCACCCACGGCGCGTACGCCGACGGCGGGGACCGCCCGCCGGGCGGCTACCTGGCGGCGATGACGGCCTTCGGTGCGTACACCGCGGCCTGGGCCACCGCCGTCCGGCTCCGCGGCCGCCCGGTCCCCGAGCGCCCCGACCCCTGGGACGTGGCGCTCACCTCGGTGGCCACCTTCCGGCTCAGCCGGCTCCTCAGCAAGGCCGCGGTGACCAGCCCGCTGCGCGCGCCGTTCACCCGGTACGTCGGCCCGGAAGGCCCCGCCGAGCTGCACGAGGAGGCCCGCCCGGAGAGCGGCCGCGAGACCGTCGGCGAGCTGATGACCTGCCCGTTCTGCACCAGCGTCTGGGTGGCCTCCACCCTGACCGCCGGACTGCTGCTGGCCCCCCGCGCCACCCGCACCGCCATGGGCGCACTGACCGCGCTGGCCGGCGCCGACGCCCTCCAGCTCGGCCACGCCGCCCTGGTCCGCAAGGCCACCGGCGAGGGCTGACCAGGCGGTGATCACCGGCTGCCGCACGCTCGCGGGCGTCCAGCTCGGACAGCCAGCGCGTCAGGTGGCGGCGGCCGGCGTGTCCGGTGCGTCGGCCTCGCCCGGCGTGGCGGCCTCGTCCGGTGCGTCGGCACCGCTCGGCGTGACGGCCTCACTCGGTGCGGCCGCGCCCCCCGGCTTCGACGCGCGGAACAGGCGCAGTTCGGGGTCGGTCACGTCGTCGGAGCGGAGCAGCTTGACGTCGGAGTGGTAGCTCATCGACGTCAGCCACGGCATCCGGTTCCCCTGGCGGGGCAGTTGGTCCACCGCCCGCAGGATGTAGCCCGCCGCGAAGTCCAGGAAGGGCCGGGTGGGCATGGCAGGGTCGGCCGGCTCGGGACAGGCCGCGTCGTAGCCGTGGGCGTCCAGGTGGGACAGCAGGCGGCAGAAGTGCTCGCACAGCAGGCCGATCTTCAGCGTCCAGGACGAGTTGGTGTACCCGATGGCCATCACCAGGTTCGGCACGCCGGAGAGCATCATGCCCTTGTAGGCGACGGTCCTGGACAGCTCGACGGGCTCGCCGTCGACGGTCAGCGCGACGCCGCCCAGCGCCTGCACGGTGAGGCCGGTGGCGGTGACCACGATGTCCGCCTCCAGTTCCCGGCCCGACTCGAGGAGGACGCCCCGCTCGGTGAACCGGGCGATCCGGTCGGTGACCACCTCGGCGGCGCCCCGGCCGATCGCCTTGAACAGGTCCCCGTCCGGCACCGCGCACAGCCGCTGGTCCCACGGGTCGTACGGCGGGTTGAAGTGCTCGTCGACCGGATAACCCTCCGGCAGCTGCTTGGTGTTGATCCACCGGATCAGCTTCCGCGCGGTCCTCGGAAAGCGCTGGGCGAAGGACCAGATGGCGCGCTGCTGGGCGATGTTCTTGCGCCGGGTGAGGGCGTAACCGCGTTCGTCGCCGAACCACTTGCGCAGCGCGGCGGCGATCGCGTCCTCACGGGGCACCGGCATCACGTACGTGGGCGTCCGCTGGAGCATGGTGACGTGCGAGGCCGTCTCCGCCAGCGCCGGGACCAGGGTGACGGCGGTAGCGCCGCTGCCGATCACCACCACCCGCCGGCCGGCGTGGTCCAGGTCCTCGGGCCACCGCTGCGGGTGGACGACGGTGCCCCGGAAGTCCTCCACGCCCTCGAAGCGCGGCGTGTGGCCCTGGTCGTAGCGGTAGTAGCCGCTGGCGCAGAACACCCAGCGGGCGCTCAGCCCAAGGCGCTCACCGGTGTCGGTGCGCTCCACCTCGGCCAGCCAGCGCGCCTCCTCGCTCGACCAGGAGAGCGCGGTCACCCGGTGGTGGTAGCGGATGTGGGCGTCGAGACCGTTCTCCGTCGCCGTCTCGCGCAGGTAGGCCAGGATGCGCGGCGCGTCGGCGATGGCCTGCCGGTCCCGCCACGGCTTGAACTCGTAGCCGAAGGTGTGGAGGTCGGAGTCCGAGCGGACGCCCGGATACCGGAAGAGGTCCCAGGTGCCGCCCGAGGCGCCGCGGGCCTCCAGGACGGCGAAGGACTTCGCCGGATGCTCGGTCCGCAGGTACCGCCCCGCGCCGATGCCGGACAGACCGGCCCCGACGACGAGGACGTCCAGCTGCTCGAGGGGCGTCTCGGTTCGGCTCACAGCGTCACTCCACTCCCGCTCCGATCAAGGTGCTCCGACTATGCGGCAAAAGGGCCGTCACAACCAGCCGTTGCGCTTGAACCCGCGGTGGATGAAGAAGCACGCCACCACGATCAGCCCGATCGCGTAGGCGTACCCGTACCGCCAGCCCAGTTCGGGCATGTGCTCGAAGTTCATGCCGTACACGCCGCAGACCATCGTCGGGACGGCGATGATCGCGGCCCACGCGGTGATCTTCCGCATGTCCTCGTTCTGCGCCACGGTCACCTGCGCCAGGTGGGCCTGCAGCACGGAGTCCAGCAGCGCGTCGGAAGCGGTTATCTGCTCGGTGACGCGGGCCAGGTGGTCGGAGACGTCACGGAAGTAGGCCCGTATCTCCTCGGTGACCGGCGCGGACGGCTCCGTGGCCAGCCGGGCCAGCGGCTGCGCCAGCGGCACCGCGGCCCGCTTGAACTCCAGCACCTCGCGCTTGAGCTGGTAGATGCGGCCGGGATCGGCGGTGCGGTCGGCGGGGGAGAAGACCTGCGTCTCCACCGCGTCGATGTCGTCCTGCACGGCCGCCGCCACGGTCAGGAACTCGTCGACGACATGGTCCGCGATCGCGTGCAGCACCGCCGAGGGGCCCTCGGCCAGCAGCCGCGGCTGCGACTCGAGCTGCTCGCGCAGCGGCCCCAGCGAGCCGTGGCTGCCGTGGCGGACGGTGACCACGAAACGCGGCCCGGTGAAGACCATGATCTCGCCGGTGTCCACCACCTCGCTGGTCGCGGTCAGTTCGGCGTGCTCGACGTAGGTGACCGTCTTGAAGACGGAGAACAGCACGTCTCCGTAAGTCTCGACCTTGGGCCGCTGGTGGGCGTGGACCGCGTCCTCGACCGCCAGCGGGTGCAGCCCGAACAGCTCCGCCACGTCGGCGAACTGCTCGGCGGTGGGCTCGTGCAGCCCCAGCCAGACGAAGCCGTCACGGTGCTTGGCCGCGAGCCGCACCGCCTCGTGCACGCCCGCCGGTCCGTCCTGCCGGACACCGTCGCGGTAGACGACGCAGTTCACCACCGACGATCCCAGAGGGGAGCGGGCGGGATGGTTGAGATCCACCCGGCGCGTACGCCGCGCCAGCAGCGCCACCTTGCGCAGGTTGCCGACCATGGACATCTTGGGGGCCACGCTCCTTCGCCCTACTAGGCCTTCAGCGCTGCTCATTGTGCCTGTCCCGCCGACCCGGTGGCGTCTCGCATGGCGGCCACGGCGTTGACGGCCGCGAAAGCGCCGTGCTTGCATCGGAACATGCCGCGCCAGATTCTCACCTGCCGCCGCTGCGTCGACCTGGTCCGTGTCGCCGCAGCGCTGTGTCGCGTGGCCTGACACCGGTTCCTTCCCGGTCGCTCCCTCCCTTCCCGCCGCACGCCGAGCAGTTGCCGAGCCGCTGACGATCCGTCGGCTCCCCGCTCGCGCCGCACGTCCGGCGTCCGTGCCCGCCCCTCCCGCGGGGCCCCGTCCGTCCTTCCTCCCGGGCGCCCTCGTCCCTGCCCCGGCCCTTCGGGCCGCCGCGTGGGGGCGACGGCCGTGCCCGGGCGCGGAAGGTGTGACCCGCCGCGCCCGCAGTCCACCGCCGCAGCACCACTTCCCGTTCCAGGAGACCCGCCTCATGGCCACCGTCCTCTCCCTCTCCGGCAGCCCGTCCCCGACCTCCCGCACCGCGCGCCTGCTGCGCCATCTCGACGCCCGTCTGACCGCACAGGGCCATCAGGTCGTCCCGCTGGACGTCCGCACCCTGCCCGCCGAGGCGCTGCTCGGCGCCGACTTCGGCCACCCCGCGATCGCCCGCGCGACGGCCCTGGTCGCCGAGGCGGACGGCCTGGTCATCGGCACTCCGGTCTACAAGGCCGCCTACTCCGGTCTGCTCAAGTCGCTCCTCGACCTGCTCCCGCAGTACGCGCTGACCGGCAAGACGGTGCTGCCGCTCGCCACCGGTGGGTCCACCGCACATGTGCTCGCCATCGACTACGCCCTCCGCCCGGTGCTGAGCTCCATGGGGGCAGGCCACATCGTCCAGGGCTGGTTCACCCTCGACAAGGACATCACCGTGGCCGAGGACGGCACGGTGACCGTCGCCGAACCCGCCGCCGGCGCCCTGGAGGGCGTGGTGGACCAGTTCTCCGCCGCCCTCGCGGACCGTGTCCGCCGCAGCACCGTCGTCCGCGCCGTCGCCGCGTGAGCGACCGTCCCGCCACCCCGACCGCTCCCGAAAGGCGACCCTCCGGTGAACCTCACCTTCCACTGGTTCATGCCCACCAACGGCGACAGCCGTGACATCGTCGGCGGCGGTCACGGCGTCCGCACCGGCGCGGCCGGGGCGGACCGGCCCGCCACCGTCGGCTACCTCACCCAGATCGCCCTCGCCGCCGAGGACCTGGGCTTCGTCGGCGCGCTGACCCCCACCGGCACCTGGTGCGAGGACGCCTGGCTGACCACCGCCATGGTCGCCCGCCACACCGAGCGGCTGAAGTTCCTGGTCGCCTTCCGCCCCGACTCCGTCTCGCCCACCCTCGCCGCCCAGATGGCCTCCACCTACCAGCGGCTCACCGGCGGGCGGCTGCTGGTCAACGTGGTGACCGGCGGCGAGAGCAGGGAACAGCGCGCCTACGGCGACTTCCTGGACAAGGACCAGCGCTACGAACGCACCGACGAGTTCCTGCACGTCGTCCGAGGCCTGTGGGCGGGGGAGCGGGTCACCCGCACCGGCCGGCACCTGCGGGTGGAGGAGGCCGAGCTCAGCCGGCTGCCCGACCCGGCGCCGCGGATCTACTTCGGCGGCTCCTCGCCCCGCGCCCTGGAGGTCGCCGCACGGCACGTCGACGTCTACCTCACCTGGGGCGAACCGCCCGCCGCCGTCGCGGAGAAGATCGCCCGCGTCCGGGCGCACGCCGAGGCCCACGGCCGTCGGCTCCGGTTCGGCATCCGGCTGCACGTCATCACCCGCGACACCGCCGAGCAGGCGTGGGCGGAGGCACGACGGCTGCTGGACGGCTTCGACCCGCGGACCGTGCGGGCCGTGCAGGAAGGGCTCGCCCGCAGCGAGTCCGAGGGGCAGCGCCGCATGCTGGACCTGCACGGAGGCGGCAGCACCGACGGCCTGGAGATCCACCCCAACCTCTGGGCCGGCATCGGCCTGGTCCGCGGAGGGGCGGGCACCGCGCTGGTCGGCAGCCACCAGGAGGTCGCCGACCTGATCGCGGAGTACCACGCCCTGGGGATCGACGAGTTCGTGCTCTCCGGGTACCCGCACCTGGAGGAGGCCTACTGGTTCGGCGAGGGAGTCCTGCCTGTCCTCGCCTCGCGCGGATTGTGGACGCACCCGGCCCACCCGGCGTCCCCGACGCCGTCCGCGCCCCAGGTCCCCTTCGCGGCGGCGGCCGCGCGCTGACCGCGACCACGCGGACCGGGCGCGCGCCGGCCGCGGGCGCCGTACACGGCGGTGCGCCGGACGGGGACCTCCTCCCGCCCGGCGCACCGGGGACCGTGGTGCCGTCCGGCGGCTACCCCTGGTCCGCCGCGAACGAGGCCATCCAGGCCAGGGCCGCGTTCCAGTTCACCGTCAGCTCGTTGGTGGACCAGGACTGGATGTCGTCCACGTAGCAGAACTGGCCGGTGCAGCCCCGCAGCAGGTTCTGCGCCACCGGGTCCTGGATGCTGGAGTTCGGGCCGCCGGAGAGCGTGCCCGCCGGGGGGTTGGGCAGGCTCGGCTCCAGCTGGTGGGCGTACCACCGGCTGTGCTGGTTCACCGAGGTGACGTCGCCGTAGCCGGTCACGTACGAGATGTTGAGCGCGTTGCGGCCCAGGATGTAGTCCATGCTCTGCAGCGCCCCGTCGCGGTACCGACGGTCACCGGTCAGGTCGTACGCGGTGGCGATGACGTGCGCGTTGTTCAGGACCTGCGCGTTGGAACCCCAGTCGTAGACGTTGTCCTTCGGCGCGTACGGCAGGCCGTACGGGTGCTCGCGCAGGGCGGCCAGGTACTGGTCGGCGCCCTTGACCACCGAGGCGCGCACCGAGCGCAGACCCGGGAGACGGTTCGGGACGGTGGCGAGGTCCAGCCGGCCGGCCGCCGCGGTGCGCTGCCAGTCGAAGCCGAGCGGGTTCCAGATGTCCGCCGTGTGGACCGGGGACTTGAGGATGTACCGCTCGTACTCGCTGTCACCGGTGGTCAGGTACAGCTGCACGGCCGCCCAGTAGAACTCGTCGGAGGCGTCGGTGTCGGGGTAGGCGCCACCGCCGATGCCGTCGTTCGGGTCCGGCAGGAGGTCCGGGTGGGCGAGCGCGGCCCGCCAGGCGGTCTTCGCGGAGGCCAGGGACTCCTTCGCGAACGCCCGGTCGTAGGGACGGTACAGACGCGCGGCCTGGGCGGCGGTGGCCGCCAGGTTCAGGGTGGCCGTGGTGGTCGGCGGGTGCAGCTCACGCTTCTTCGGGTCCAGGTGCGGCATCAGCGGCAGCCCGGTCCACTCCGAGTCGTGGATCTTGTGGTGCGCCATGCCGGCCAGCGGCTGCCCGCTCGGCACCTGCATCTTCATCATGAACTCGAGCTCCCAGCGCGCCTCGTCGAGGACGTCGGGAACCCGGTTGCCGGACTCGGGGATCACCAGGCTGCCGTCGCGCAGCGTGCCCGGGCTGCCGGAGAAGGCGTGCAGGGAACGCTCGTAGGTGCGCAGCAGCTCCCAGGTGGAGATGCCGCCGTTGACGACGTACTTGCCGTGGTCGCCGGCGTCGTACCAGCCGCCCGTCACGTCCAGGGAGTAGTCGCAGACGCCTTCCTGGCACGGCACGTCGGTGTCGCCCTGGTTGGGCGCCTCGCCGACGTGGCCCGCCGGGCGTCCGTAGCCCGGGCGCAGGTCGTCGCGGATCGCCTGGCCGGAGCGCTGCGTGTAGTAGAACTTCAGCGAGTCCAGCCGGAGCCGCTCGTAGGCGGTGGCGGAGATGTCGAAGGGGCGGCTGGTCTCGCCGTCGGCGACCAGCACGAAGCCCTTGCCCGAGCCCCGGTAGGACCCGAAGTCGACCGAGTGGACGTTCTGCCCGGAGGAGGCGTCGACGCCGCGCGGCACGGTCCTGCCGCGGGCCACCGCCTTGCCCCCGGCGTTGCGCAGCTCCCAGGACAGGGCGGTCGTCGCCTCGGTCACCACGGTCGCGTTCTTCGGCCCCTTGGGCAGGTAACCGACCTGGTTGACGCGCACCCGGGGGCCGGTGTCCGGCTCGTACTTCTCCGGCGGCACGCCGCCGACCAGGGAGATGTCGTCGAGGCACATCCGCCACGCGTCGGCGCTGCCGCCGGCCTGGAAAGCCACCTGCCCCTGCGTGGTGTCCGCCGGGGCGGTGAAGGTGTAGGTGTAGTCGTTGCCGGAGACGCTCAGCTGGGGGCTGACCTCGAAGTAGGTGTCGTACGGGTCCACGGCCAGGCCCACCACGGCCCGCACCACGTGGTCCGCCGGGTTCCCGGTCGCCGAGAACGAGAAGCGGTAGGTCTGGCCCTCCTGCAGCGTGAGGTCGTTGTGGCCGACGATCGCGTCCCAGCGGTTGGCGGTGCCGCCGGGTATCGCGGCGCACATCTCCCCGTCCTCCAGGGCGGTGGTGACGTTCGCGCTGCTCCACCAGGGATCGGTGGAGGTGTCGAAGGTGCCGTTCTTGATCAGCTCGACCTCGTCGGCGCCCGCCGGTCCGGCGGGCAGGGTGAGGGCGGCCGCCAGCATGGCCGTCGTCACACCGAGCAAGGTGGTTCTGCGTCGTTTCACGTCCGGGGCTCCTCGGTCGCGTGGGGTGGTCACGGGCGTGCCCGACCGGGAGGCAGGCAGGTGGGAGCGCTCCCATCCCGGTAGGCGGTCATGCTCATGCACATCTGATCCGGCGTCAATGGGATGGACGGGACGGATGTGAGGGCCGGGAAGTAACGCGACGTCAGAGCGGTGGGGAGGGCGAGGAGGAAGCGGAGGGGTTGCCGCCGCCGGGGGCGGCGGGGTGCGGGTGGGGAGGCCGCGGTCCCGGTGCGCGGGGTTCCGGCGCGCGTGGCCCATTGCTCGGGGGCCTGTGAGCCCGGAGGCCCGTCGATTGCCTGTCTGCCGGCGAGGGCAGTGCTCGCGCGTCCCGGCAGGAGCCCCTACCGCGTCAGCCCTTGCCGCGTCGCGACCGGCGGCAGCGGTTCGCGGGCCGCGTGCCACGCGGGAGGAAGGGCGGCGACGCCGGTGCGGGCGGCGACGACCCCGCCCGCGATGGCGCAGGTGGTGTCGATGTCACCGCGCCCGGCGACCGTGACCCACAGCGCCTCGTGGAGGTCGTCGAGGTGACCCGCCGCACACCACAGGGCGTACGGCACGGTGTCGGGCCCTGACATCCGGTAGCCGGAGCCCAGCACCTCCGCGGCGTGCCGGACGGAGGCGTGCTCCGGCATCCGGGCCGCGATGCGCACTCCCGACCGGACGTCGCTGTCGGGGAGCCTCGCGGCGACCGCCTGAAGGAGGTCCGGCCGGGCCGGGGCGGGTCCGCCGCGGCTGCGGGTCGCCAGCGCCGCGGCCAGGGCTACCGCCACCGCCCCGGCGACCGCCTCCGGGTGATGGTGCGTGACCGCGGCCTGGCGTGCCGCCTGCTCGGCCGCCACGCCGAGGTCGGCGCCGTGCCAGGCGCCGAGCGGGGCGGCTCGCATGGCCGCGCCGTTGCCCCAGCTGCCCTGGCCGCCGAACTGCCCGGCGACCACCTCCCGCCAGGGCTCGCCCGCGTCGATCCGGCGCAGTACGTCGTGCATCGAGGCCCCGTAGCCGCGGTGCGTGTCCTCGGTGTAGGCCGCCGCCAGACGCAGGGCCAGGCGGTCCTGGTCGACGACGCCTCGGCCTTCGACGAGCTCCCGGACGAGGACCACCGCCTGAGCGGTGTCGTCGCTCCACCGCCACAGGGGTTCCGTGGGCGGCGTCCGCGCCTCCAGGGCCTCCGGACCGTGGCGGCGCAGGATGCCGAACCAGCGGTCGCCGAAGGCGTCCCCGAACGCCGGCCCGGACAGCGAATCCAGTGCGGCGGCAGGCGAGTCGAATCGGCGCAGTATCGCCGCGCCCCTGCTCTCCCGCACTGCGATTACCGGGCCGCCGGGAGGCGGGAGAGCCTCAGGCGAT
Source organism: Streptomyces sp. NPDC002734 (assembly GCF_040295685.1). Taxonomy (NCBI): domain Bacteria; kingdom Bacillati; phylum Actinomycetota; class Actinomycetes; order Kitasatosporales; family Streptomycetaceae; genus Streptomyces; species Streptomyces sp. NPDC002734. The sequence continues at coordinate 123,408 of NZ_JBEOVU010000021.1, read as the reverse complement.
GGAGGCGGAGACGATGGCCGAGACCGCCAGGTTGCAGGAGGCGGTGACCCACACGGCGGGGTGCGGCTCCGGCTCGACGAGGGTGGCGCCCAGCTTGCCCGGGGTGACCAGGTCCACCACGAGGAAGGCGACCGCCATCATCACCAGACCCAGCAGACCGAACACCGCGGTCGACAGCAGGCCCTTGCCGAAATCGTCGTAGGTGGTCCAGATCGACGTGAAGACGATGCCGCCTATGCCCAGCAGCGCCGAGCTGAGGAGCAGGGCGGCGTTGCGGTTGCGCTCCTCCCAGATCTGCCGGCCCAGCTTGCCGGGCGTCAGCAGGTCGATCAGGAAGATGCCGAGGATCAGCAGGACCACGCCCAGGGCGCCGTACGCGGTGGCCCGGCCGAGGCCTTCGATGATGTCGTTCATAGGGGTGTCGGCTCCAGCGATGAGTGATCGGCAGTCAAGGAGAGGCAAAATCTAGCGCAGATGTTCGGCACCGGCGGCGGTGAGGCGGTGGCCCGATCCGGCCGTCCGCTGTTCAGGCGGACTTCACCGCGGCGTCCCCTGCCGTGCGGGGTGCCGCCGGTACGTTCCGGCCATGCCGACCGACCCCTCGGTGATCCGGCTCCTGGCCGTGCTCGCCGTCCTCCTCTGCGCACCGCTCGCGGCCGCGCTGGGCCTGCGTGCCCTGGAACTCGCCGGGCTGCTGGGCGCCGGACGGCAGGGCGTGCGGCCCTCCGTCCGGCTCGTCGACGCCGCCGCGCACACCGCTGCCGTCCGCCGCCCTGTGCCGGGCCGTCTACGCGCGCTCGCCGGGTGCGCCCTCGGGGCCTCGGCCCTGGCGCTGTGCGCCGCGTTCGCCGTGGTGACGGCGGTGCGCGGCCAGGCGTGACGGTCGCGGTCGGGCCGACCGGCGGGGCCTGACCGCACGGACCGTCAGGGACGAGCGGCGTCCTCGGGCCACACGACGGTGACGGGGAGGTGGACGCCCAGCGCGTAGGCGACCGTGTCGGCGGTGCCGCCGTAGCCGAGTGCGGGCCGGCCGTCCCAGACGGCGAGGAGTTCGTCGCTCAGCCCCACCAGGATCTCTCCCGCGGTCTGGCGGGCCTGGGGGGTCGACGTCTCCAGCCCCGTCCGGTGCACACGCCGGGCCTGCTTCACCAGGTCGTCGTAGACGGGCAGGTGCTCCGAGGACAGGGTGGCGCGGTGGTCGTCGGCGGGGACGACGATCTCCAGCGCCGCACCGGCGTCCAGCGCGACCCTGGCCAGCCGGCTCTCCGGCCCCTCGGCGGCGCAGGTGACCACGGTCAGTGCGGCCGGGTCGTAACGCCTCAGTCGTTCGGCGAGCCTTGCCTCGACCTGGCCGACGATCTCGTGGCTCAGGCGGCGGTGCCCGGTGATTCCCACACGCATGGTGCGATTCCTCTACGCGTACGAAAGTGGAACGTGATGTCGAACTTCCGCACCATAGCGCCGAGTCGGGGTACGAGCGGGGCGGTACGGGAAACGTCGTGAGAAGAAGGGGCGCCGGAGCCGCCGCCGAGGCTTCCCTGACCGTCAGGACCTTCGCCCCGCCGGGCGGACGGCGCGTCACGCGACGGTCGCGCCCCCGCTTCCCGTCCTCGCCGAGCGCCGCTCACCTCCCGCCCCGGGCTCGAGCCGCAGTCTCGCGGAGCCGTGGCCCGCACCGCCCCGTGAAGAGGGCCCCAGGGTGCGGCCCGCGCCGGGGTCGCAGCCCGCCGCCGCCCCGTGAAGGCAGCCCCGGGCCGCGGCCCCGCGCCGGGTCAGGCGAGCTTCGCGGCCTGGGCGTCGATGACGTGCGAGGGGATGTCGTACGGCTTGTTGTCGACGAGGCGCGCGAGGTTGGAGCCGTAGAACGTGGCGACCACGTTGCCCTTGCGGACCACCTCGACGTGCACCGTGGCCGCGCCCTCCTCCGACGAGACGGTCACCGCGTAGGCGACGGACTCGTCGCCCTTGCCCGACGCCTTCTCCTCGGCGACCTTGGTGACCTTCTGCGGCCCGTCGAAGGTCATCTCGAAGCCGCCCGCGCAGTCCTTCGCCGAGGCGGAGGCCGCGGCCACGCCCTCCTCGGCGCCCTCGCCCTCGTAGGAGGCGAGCGACACGATCACCATGTCCATGTCCATGGAGTCGTCGAAGGCCTTCTTCCACTCCTCCGGCTCCATGCCCTCCATGGACTCCGGAGCCTGCTTGTCCTCCACGACGTTGCTGAGGGTCTCGGCCGCGGGCGAGCCCGGGGCGAAGCCGGACACCGTCTGGGCGATCGCGAGGCACTTGGGGTCCGTGCTCTTGACGTCCTCGCGGTCACCGGGGGACGCCGGAGCCTTCTTGACCTTGAACCCCTTCTCGACCTCGTCGTTCGTGAGGTGCAGGGCCTTGAGCTCGGCCTCGGTCAGCGGCTTCGCGGCGGGCTTGGAGTCGCCGCCGGCGTCGCTGTCGGACTTCCCCGCGGAGCCGCCCTCGGAGCAGCCGGTCACCAGCGCGAGGGAGAGGGCGGAAAGCAGGGCCGCGCCCGCGTGCAGGCGGGTGATCTTCTTCAACATCATGTCTTTCTGGTGATCCCGGCACGGAGAACCGTGATCGTTCCCGTCGTGCGCCCATGAACGGGTCGAAGTCTCCAAGCCTCGTTGACACGATGTCAAACAGAATTTCGAACCGCGGCATTGACACCGGCCGCCCTTCCGCCGAGTCTGCCGGACGGCAACGAAGCCGGTGGGACGAAGGGGTTGGGGAGCCGTATGGGGAAGAGCCGCCGAAGGACACTCTCCGGGCTGGCCGCGCTGGGCGCGGCGGCGTTGATGGTCGGCGTGGGAGCGGCGCCCAGCCCGGCGACGCCCGCCGAGAGGTACGTGGCGCTCGGGGACTCCTACACCTCGGGGCCGGGCATCCCCCGGCAGACGGACGCCGACTGCGCCCGCTCCGACCGCAACTACCCCTCGCTGACCGCGCGGGCGCTGGACGTCGCCTCGTTCAAGGACGTCAGCTGCGGGGGCGCGACCACCGCCGAGATGTGGCGGTCGCAGAAGAGCAACCCGCCCCAGCTGACCGCCGTCTCCAAGGACACCACGCTGGTCACCCTGCAGATCGGCGGCAACGACATCGGCTTCGGCGAGATCATGAACACCTGCGGACGTCTCGGCGCGACGGACCCGGCGGGCGCGCCCTGCACGGCCTACTGGACCGGCGGCGGTCGGGACGTCCTCGCCGACCGCATCGAGGCGGCCGCGCCGCTGGTGGAGAAGGCGCTGGACGCCGTCCACGCACGCTCGCCGCGGGCCCGGGTGTATGTCCTCGGCTACCCGCCGATCCTGCCGGAGAGCGGCTCCGGCTGCTGGCCGGTGGTGACGGCGGCGGCCGGCGACGTGCCGTACATGCGGGCCACCGCCAAGCGGCTCAACGCGATGCTGCGCGAGGTTGCCGAGGACAACCGCGCCCGCTACGTCGACACCTACGCCCCGGCGATCGGCCACGATGCCTGCCGGCCGCCCGCCGAGCGCTGGACGGAGCCCCTGGTCCCCGCCTCCCCGGCCGCCCCGTACCACCCCAACGCGGCCGGCGAACAGGCCATGGCCGACGCCCTGCTGGGGCGGCTGGCGGAACCGGGCCGCGGGCGCTGACCCCGGTCACGCTGGTCCCGGCCGGAGGCGGCCGGGACCCGCGCGGGCGGTGTTTGCGGGCCGTCCGCCGCGGCCAGGCTCGGGGGCATGGGTGACTTCAGGTTCTCCGTCAACGTCCTCGGCCTTCCCGCACCCGGCGAGTTCGCCGAGCTGTGCCGCCGGGTCGAACGCCACGGCTACGACGTGCTGTTCGCGGCCGACCACCTCGGCATGCCCTCGCCGTTCCCGGTGCTCGTGGCGGCCGCGCAGGCGACCGAACGTCTCCGGGTCGGCACCCTGGTGCTCAACGCGCCCTTCTGGAACCCTGCCCTGCTCGCCCGGGACGTCGCCACCACCGACGTCCTCACCGGCGGCCGCCTCGAGGTGGGTCTCGGCTCGGGGCACATGAAGTGGGAGTTCGACGAGGCGGGCATCGCCTGGCAGGGCTTCTCCGGGCGCGCCGAGCGGCTGGAGGAGACCGTCACGGAACTCGGCCGCCGCTTCGCCGCCGACGGGTTCGCGCAGCAGGAGCGGATGCGTGAGGCCTACGGCATGCCCGTACTGCGCCCCGTGCAGCGGACCGGCTTCGGGGGGTGGGGGCCTCCGCTGATCGTCGGCGGCACCGGCGACCGGATCCTGCGGATCGCCGCCCGCCACGCCGACGTGGTGAGCGTGGCCGGCGCCTACCAGATCAAGGGCCGCCCGCCCGGCTCCTTCCGCATCGGTTCGGCGGCCGAGACCGAGGAGCGGGTGGCCTTCGTCCGGGCCTGCGCAGGGGAGCGGGCCGGGGACCTCGAACTGCACGTCCTGGTCCAGATGGTGCTGGTGACCGACGACCGGGCCGGCGCGGCCGAGGAGGTGGTGTCGCGGTTCGGTCCCGCCATGACCGTCGAGGAACTGCTGGAGGCGCCGCACGTCCTCATCGGCTCGGTGGACGAGATCGCCGGGCAGATCCACCGCAACCGCGACCGGTTCGGCTTCACCCACTACACGGTGCACGGTCCGTACACCGACGTCTTCGCCCCGGTGATCGAGGCGGTGCACCGCGCCGCGGGGTGACCGGGCCGAGGCGCGCGGAAGCGGTCGGGGCGCCCCTCTCCCGAACAGGCGTACCGGTCGGTATGCTCTGCCCGGTCGTCGTCGCCGTGCGGGAGGAAACCATGTCCGAGGTCAGCAACTCCCGTACCGCGCTGCGGATCTGCCCGCTGTGCGAGGCCACCTGCGGACTCGTGCTCACCGTGGAGGGCAGCCGGGTAACCGGCGCCCGGGGCGACCGTGAGGACGTGTTCAGCCAGGGCTTCGTCTGCCCCAAGGGCGCGGCCTTCGGCCGGCTCGACGGCGACCCCGACCGGTTGCGCGCACCCCTGGTGCGCCGGGACGGCGTGCTGCGCGAGGCCACCTGGGAGGAGGCGTTCGCCGCCGTCGCCGAGGGCATGGCCCCGGTCCTGGAGCGGCACGGGAGCGAGGCCGTCGGCATGGTGCTCGGCAACCCCACCGTGCACACCATGGCCGGCGCCCTCTACCCGCGGCTGCTGCTCGGCGCGCTGGGCACCCGCAACCTCTTCACCGCCTCCACCGTCGACCAGATGCCCAAGCACGTCTCCTGCGGACTGCTCTACGGCGACCCCGACGCCATCCCGGTCCCCGACCTGGACCGCACCGACCACCTGCTGATCGTCGGGGCCAACCCCCTGGAGTCCAACGGCAGCCTGTGCACCGCCCCCGACTTCCCCGGCCGCCTCAAGGCCCTGCGGCGGCGCGGCGGCACCCTCACCGTGATCGACCCGCGGCGCACCCGCACCGCCGCGCTCGCCGACCGCCACGTGGCGATCCGCCCCGGCACCGACGCGCTGCTGCTCGCCGCCATGGCGCACGTGCTGTTCGCGGAGGACCTGGTGGACACCGGCGACCTCGCGCCGCACCTCGACGGCCTGGACCGACTGCCGGAGGCACTGCGGGAGTTCACCCCCGAGGCGGTCGCCGACGTCTGCGACGTGGAGCCCGCCGAGGTGCGCGAGCTGGCCCGCGAACTGGCCGCCGCGCCGACCGCCGCGGTCTACGGACGCGTCGGCAGCTGCACCGTGCCGCACGGCACCCTCGCCAGCTGGCTGGTCGACGTGCTCGCCGTCCTGACCGGCAACCTCGACCGCCCCGGCGGCCTGATGTTCCCGCTGGCCGCCACCGCCCGGGCGCCCCGGCCGGCGGGGCCGGGCCGCGGCTTCACCCTGGGCCGCCGCCACTCCCGGGTCGCCCGGCACCCCGAGGCCAAGGGCGAACTCCCGCTGGCCGCCCTCGCGGAGGAGATCGACACCCCCACCGAGGAGGGCGAGCCGATCCGCGCCCTGGTCGTCTCGGCGGCCAACCCGGTCCTCTCCGCGCCCGACGGGGAGCGGCTCGACCGGGCGCTCGCCTCACTCGACTTCATGGTGAGCGTCGACCCCTACCTCAACGAGACCTCCCGGCACGCCCACGTGGTGCTGCCACCCCCGCCGCCCGCCCAGAGCCCGCACCACGACTTCGCCTTCAACACCCTCGCGGTGCGCAACCAGGTGCGCTACACCCGCCCCGCCGTGCCCCTCGAGACCGGACGCATGGCCGAGAGCGAGATCTTCGCCCGCCTGGTCCTCGCGGTGAGCGGCGCGCCCGACGCCGACCCGGCGACCGTCGACGCCACGGTGATCTCCCGCACCCTCGGCCACGCCGTGCAGGACCCGCACTCCGCGGTGCACGGCCGCGACCCCGAGGAACTCGCCGCCGACCTCACCGGCGCGGACGGCTGCGAACGCCGCCTCGACCTGATGCTGCGCCTCGGCCCCTACGGCGACGGCTTCGGCGCCCGCCCCGGCGGTCTCCGGCTGAGCGAACTCCTCGACCACCCCCACGGCATCGACCTCGGACCGCTGCGCCCGAGGATCCCCGAGGTGCTGCGGACCCGCAGCGGACGGATCGAACTGCTGCCGGAGCCGATCGCCGGCGACCTGCCCCGGCTGCGGCAGGCCCTCGGCCACCGCCCCGAGGGGATGCTGCTGGTCGGGCGGCGGCACCTGCGCTCCAACAACAGCTGGATGCACAACATCCCCGCCCTCACCGGCGGCTCCAACCGCTGCACCCTGCACGTCCACCCCGAGGACGCGGCCCTGCACGGCATCGCCGACGGGCAGGCGGTCCGCGTCAAGGGAGCCGGCGGCGAGGTCACCGCGCCCGCCGAGCTCACCGACGCCGTACGCCGCGGCGTGGTCAGCCTGCCGCACGGCTGGGGCCACGACCGGCCCGGCACCCGCACCCGCCACGCCTCCGCAGACCCCGGCGCCAACGTCAACCAGCTCCTGGACGGCACCCTGCTCGACCCGCTCTCCGGCACCGCCGTCCTCAACGGATTCCCCGTCACCCTCTCGCCCGCCGGCTGACCCGGCCCGCCTGCCGCGCCCGCGCCCGCGCCGACGCGATCGGACCAACCGGACGGGCCCCCCACCTCCCTGCGTGCGAGGGTGGAAGCCGTTCGTCCACGGCCGGGACAGGAGGCGGGGTGCACCGCGCGACACGGGAAAAGGGCCGCCGGGGGTCTCCCGGCGGGCGCACCGGGAGGCGGGCGCGGTGAGTGAGCAGCAGCAGAACGACGAGATGCCCTTCGCCGACCTGCGCAAGCGCCTCGACTCCGAGATGGACGAGATCGCCCGGCACCTGCGGGCGCTCGGCTCCACCAAGAACCGGCTCCAGGGACTGCTGGACGCGGTGCTCGCCATCACCGGGGAGCTCGAGCTCAGCGAGGTCCTGCGGCGCATCGTCGCCACCGCCATGGAACTGTGCGGCGCCCGCTACGGAGCGCTCGGCGTGCTCGACGAGGGGGGCGAGAGCCTCGAGCAGTTCATCACGGTCGGTCTCAGCGAGGAGGAGTACGAGGCGCTGGCCGGCATCGAGTTCCCGCACGGCGAGGGCGTCCTGGGTCTGCTCATCCAGAATCCGGAGCCGCTGCGGCTGCGGGACATCTCCGGCCATCCCGCATCGGTCGGCTATCCGCCCGGTCATCCCGCCATGTGCAGCCTCCTGGGCGTCGCCATCAGCGTCCGCGGCGAGATCTACGGCGACCTCTACCTCTCCGAACGCCTCGACGGCCAACCCTTCGAGAGCGAGGACGAGGAGGTCCTGGTCGCGCTGGCCAGCGCCGCCGGCATCGCCATCGAGAGCGCCCGCCTCTTCGAGCAGGTCCGCGACAGCGCCGAGACGTTCCAGCGCCTGCTGCTGCCCACCCTGCCCGACCTGAGCCCTTTCTCCGCCGCCACCGTCTACCGCCCCGCCGAGGAGCCCAACCACCTGGGCGGCGACTGGTACGACGCGATGCGGCTGCCGGACGGCGCGCTGGGCATCGTCATCGGCGACGTCTACGGCCACGACCTGCCCGCGGCCGCCACCATGTCGCAGATCCGCAACATGCTGCGGGCCCTGTTCTACGACCGCCGCACCCCGCCCAGCGACATCCTGCGCCAGCTCGACGTCACGGTGGCCGCCGGCACCACCCAGCCGGTGACCACCGTGCTGGTGGCCCGGGTCGAGCCGGCCGGGCGGGAATGGGACCTCCACTGGTGCGTGGCCGGCCACTACCCGCCCCTGGTGATCCAGCCCGACGGGCAGGCGGAGTACCTGCTGCACGAACCGGGACTGCCGCTGGGCGTGGACCCGTCCATGGACCGCCCGGACCACCGCAGGAGGCTGCCGCCGGGCGCCACCGTCGTCTTCTTCACCGACGGCCTGGTCGAGCACCCCGCCCACGCCATCGACGAGGGACTGGACGCCCTGCTGGAGCTCGCGCTCACCCACGCCGCCCTGCCCGTGGACGAGCTGGTGAACGCGCTCGCGGACCACCACCCCAGCGACGGACGCGACGACGTGGCCATCCTCGCCCTGCGCCTGCCGCCGGACGACTGAGCCGGCCGCGGGCACGAGCGGGGCGGCCGCCCCGTGCCCCGGCGTCGTCGAGGACCGCCGCGTCAGGCCAGGACGGCGGCCGTCTCCGGACGCAGGGTCCGCACACCCCGCCGCAGCAGCGCCGCGCCCGCGACGGCGACGGCCAGCGCGGCCCCCGCCGCGACCGCGGGGAGCAGGTAACCGTGCTCCGCGCCGTGCCGCTCGACGACCCAGCCGGCCGCCGCGCTGCCGAGCGCGATGCCGCCCAGCAGCGCGGTGGTGGTGAGCGTCAGGCCCTCGTTGATCCGCTCCCGGGGCACCAGCTCCTGGACCAGACCGGTGCCGGTGATCATGGTGGGGGAGGTGGCCGCCCCGGCCAGGAACATCAGCGGCACCAACGCGGTCAGCGTGCCGGCGAACACCAGCGGCAGCATCAGAACCGCCATGCCGGCCACACCGGCCAGGAAGCGCCGCACCGGCCCGCCGTGCCAGGCGACCACGCCGAACAGCAGCCCCGACACCGCCGATCCGGCCGCCTGCAGTCCCAGCACCACCCCCGCCAGCGCGCCGTGGCCCACCGACTCGGTGAACGCCACGGTGACCAGCTCCAGGGAGCCGAACACCGCACCGGTGCACAGGAAGGTGAGGGCCATGACCTGGATGCCCGGCTGCCGCAGCGGGGCGGTGGAACGGCCGTCCGCGGACGCGGGAGCGGCGGCCCGCACCGGCGGCTCGGTGCCGCGCCGGCCGGCGAAGAGCAGCGTGCCGGTCAGGGTGAGCGCCAACGAGCAGACCTTGCCGGCCCAGGGCGCGGCGGAGGTCGCCAGGGCGACGGCCAGGACCGGGCCCAGGACGAAGCACACCTCGTCCAGCACCTGCTCGAAGGAGTTGGCCCGGTGCATGGCCACGGCGTCGCCGTCGTGTATCTCGGCCCACCGGGCCCGCGCCATCGCGCCCACGTTCGGCGCGGTGGTCGACAGGACGCTCGCGGCGATCAGCGCCCGCGCGGGGGCCCGCAGCACCGCGCACACCACCAGCACGCCGGTCCAGGCGGACGACCACACGGCGGCCGGCACCGCCACCCGGGCCTGCCCGAACCGGTCGACCAGCCGCCCGAGCCACGGCATGGTCACCAGCGTGGTGATCAGCGAGGCGAAGGTGACCAGACCCGCCAGGGCGTAGGACCCGTGCGTCGACGACACCATCACCACCGTGGCGACGCCCGACATGGCGAGCGCCAGCCGGGCGAGGAAGCCCGCCCCGGTGAACGCGGTGGCTCCCTCGGCGGCGAAGAGGCTGCGGTAAGGGGCGGGCACGAGGCGACAACGCACAGGGACTCCGGTGGGGGCGGGGCAGGACCGCGTGATCATGCCACGCGGTCCCGGACCGGTCGAACGGAATTCCGGCCGCCCTCGGACCCGTCGGCCCTCGTCAGCCTCCGTCGACCAGCCGGACCGCGCCCGTCGGGCAGGTCGCCGCGGCCTCCCGCACCGCGGCGGCGTGCCCCTCGCCGGGCTCCGGATCCAGGAGGACCACCCGCCCGTCCTCCTCCTGCTGGTCGAACACCTCCGGGGCCACCAGCACGCACTGGCCGGCTCCGCAGCACAGCCCCTGGTCCACCGTCACCTTCACGCCCGCCGCCCCCGCTCCCGGCACGCCTCCTCCCGGCGTCACCAGCGCACCGGGAGGGCGGTCAGGGCGGTGACGATCAGGCCGTCGTCGAGCTGCAACTCTTCCACGGGTACGGCGAGTTCGAGTTCGGGCAGGCGTCGCAGCATCACCTCCAGCACCACCGCCATCTCGGTGCGGGCGAGAGCCTGCCCGACACAGGAGTGCGGGCCCACGCCGAAGGAGATGTGCGGGTTCGGGCTGCGGTCGAGGACCATCTCGTCGGCCCGCTCGAAGACCGTCGTGTCCCGGTTGGCCGCCGCCATGCTCAGCATCACCGTCGTCCCCGCCGGGACCACGGCGTCACCCACCTTCACGTCCTCGCTGATGAACCGGGGCAGCCCCAGCCCGAGTTGGGCGTCGAACCGCAGCGCCTCCTCCACCGTCGTGCGGATGAGGGAAGGGTCCGCCAGCAGGGCCTCCCAGCGGGACCGGTCGGCGAGCAGGAACGCCGTCATCTTGCCGATGCTGTTCGCCGTGGTCTCGTACCCGGCGGCCAGCAGCGCCTTCGCGGTCTCGAGCAGGTCCGCGCCGGCCATCCGGTGTCCGGCGGCGTCGGTCTGCACGATCAGGTTGCTGATGATGTCGTCCGCCGGCTCGCGCCGCTTGGCCTCGATGTGGCCGAGCATGTAGGCGTCGAACTCGGCGGTCGAGGCCGCGGTCTCCTCCTTCGAGAAGCGGCTGAAGTTCATCATGACGTTGGACCAGTGGGCGAAGCGGTCCTTGTCCTCGTCCGGCACGCCCAGCATGGAACAGATCACCCGGATCGGCAGCGGGAAGGCCAGCAGGGCGCTCAGGTCGGCGGGCGCGCCCCGCTCGACCATGGCGTCGATCAGTTCCTCCGCCATCTGCTCGATCTCGGGACGCAGCGCCGTCATCCGCTTGGCGGTGAACCAGCGGCTGACCATCCGGCGCCACTGCTCGTGCGCCTCGCCGGCCGACGCCATGCTCTTGGACTCGCTCTGGCTGTACAGGTCCGTGCCGTCCGCGTTCAGGCCGACCGCGCCCTCGGCCGACAGGTCGCGGGAGAAACGCGGGTCTCCGGTGACCGTGCGGACGTCCGCGTAGCGGGTCAGCAGCGTCATCTCCCCGCCGCCCACGGCGATCCGCGCGTGCGGACACCCCTCGCGCAGCTCCGCGAACTCGGCCGGCGGCTCCAGCGCCGACTGCCAGGGGAACGGATAGCTCAGCGGTGCGGCGTCGTCGACCGACATGGCGGGCCTCCTGAAACGGGACGGGATCAGGTGTCGCGTCACCCTAGGAACGCCGGTCCGGCCCGGCCAGAAGGCGTCACGCGCCGCGCGGCCGGTTCCCGGCAGCCGGTGGTCCGCGGGCCCGGCGCGGAACCCGGCGGTCCACCGCGCCCGGCCGCGCTGACCGGCACGGACGGTCCGAGGGGCCCCGCGGGCGCGCCGTGCGCCGACGCCGCCCACAATGGCGGGAATTGGCATCCGGGCGACCCCGGGGCCCCGGCCGACCCCAGGCGGCCGGCCCTAGGCGCCCCGGCCGACCCCGGGCGTCCCGGGCGGCCCCGAGGCATCCGAGCGGCCCGAGCGGGCCGCTCCGTGAGGATCAGCCCTTGTCCGCCCCGCCGGTGAGTCCTTCGGTCAGCAGCCGTTCCGCCGCGAAGAAGAGCAGCACCACCGGGACCGTCAGCACCACCGATCCGGCCATCAGCACCGTCTTCGGCACCTCCACCCCGTCGGCGAGCTGCGCCAGGCCGAGCGAGACGGTCCACCGCTCCGGGTCCGCCGCGAGGAACAGCAGGGCGAACAGGAACTCGTTCCAGGCGATCATGAAGACGTACAGCCCGGTGGCCATCAGCGACGGCACGGCCAGCGGCAGCACCACCTTGCGCACCGCGCGCAGCCGGGTGCAGCCGTCCAGCGCGGCGGCCTCCTCCACCGAGACCGGCACGGTGACCAGGTAGTTCTTCAGCATGTACACCGAGACCGGCACCGTCTGCGCCACATAGACGACGGCCAGCCCCACCAGACTGGAGGACAGCCCCAGCCTCGCGAAGATCACGAAGAGCGGGACCGCCAGCAGGGTCGCCGGGAACAGGTAGACCGCGAGGAACAGGGCGCTCACCTGACGCCGGCCGAAGAACCGCAGCCGGCTCACCGCGTACGCGCCCGGGACCGACGCGAGCAGGGTCAGTGCCACCGTCCCGAGCGACACCAGCGCCGAGTTGAGCAGGAACCGCAGGAAGCCCTGCCCGCCCGCGTCCGTGGACCGCAGGACGTCGCGGTAGGTGGACACCGTGAAGTCCTCCGCCGACACCCACAGCGACCCGGGGTCCAGCAGGAGCGCGTCGATCGGCTTCACCGACAGCAGCAGCATGTAGAGGAAGGGCACCAGGGTGATCAGCGCCAGCACCACGACCACCAGCGGTCGCACCACGGCGAACAGCCGCTCCTCGAACCGTGCCCGGGAGACCCTCACGTCTCCTCCTCGCGCGCCCGGTCGCCGAAGAACCGGAAGTAGCAGCCGAGCAGCACCATCAGCGAGGCGGCGAGCACCAGCGCCTGGGCCGCGGCCGCGCCCACGTCGTAGCGGGCGGTGAGGAAGTCGTAGACCCGCACGGCCGCCACGTCGGTGCCCGCGCCGCCGCCGGTCAGCAGATAGACGTCGTCGAACTTGTTGAACGTCATGATGAACCGCAGCACGCACAACAGCGCCAGCACCGGGGTGAGTTGCGGCAGCAGCACGTACCGGAACCGCTGGCTCGGCGTCGCCCCGTCCACGGTGGCCGCCTCCTCCAGGTCCGCCGGGACGGCCTGCAGGCGGGCCAGGACGAACAGGAACGCGAAGGGGAAGTACCGCCAGCTCTCGAAGGCGATCACCGTCAGCAGCGCCAGGGGCACCTCGACGTGCGCGCCGAACAGGCCCACCTCGTAGCGCCGGGAGGTCAGGAAGGCGATCGGGTCGTCCCAGCCGAGGAAGCGCCGCCCCCAGTCGTTGACGATGCCGTACTGCGGGGAGAGGGCCACCTCCCACAGGAACGCGGCGGCGACCACCGGGACGACGTAGGGCAGCAGCATCGCCGCCCGCAGCGGCCCGCGCCCGGGGAACGGACGGCGCAGGGCCAGCGCGGCGACCAGCCCCAGCAGGATCGAGCCCGCCGTCCCGCCCACCGTGTAGACCAGGGTGACCAGCAGGCTCTCCCAGAAGCCGCCGGTGGCGAACACCTCGGAGAAGTTGTCCAGCGTCCAGTGGCCCAGCAGCCCCATGCCCTGGATGTCGACCAGCCGGGCGTCCTGGAAGGCGAGCAGCACCGTCCACAGGATCGGCAGGGCGACGACCACCAGCACCACCAGGAAAGTGGGGGAGACGAAGGCGATGCCGGCCCGGTTGGCCCGGCTGCTCGCGGTCGACGGTCGCCGGGACGCCGGTCCGCGGGCGGACCGGCGGGGCTCGGGCCGAGGGCCGGTCGACCGGTGCCGTCCGGCCGGCCGGCGTCCGTGTCCGGGCGTGCGGGGCCCGCGTCCGGGCGTGCGGGGCGCCGGCGGAGGACCGGCCGCGGAGCTCACGGCGATCTCCGGGGAGCGGCCGCCCGCTCCAGCGACGCGCGCAGGGAGGCGACCTCCTCGTCGGCCTGGGCGGCCGCGCTGGCGGGGGAGAGCTGCCCCGCGGTCATCGCGCCGATCGCCTTGGACACCGGCAGCTCGCCGCCCGCGGCGCCGACCAGGGCGCCCTCGCCCTGTGCGATACCCCAGCGGCGCATCCGGCGCACCCCCTCCACCAGCCGGTCCAGCAGCTCCGCCGGGTACACCTCGTCGATGGGCCGGCGGCGGTCCACCCCCAGCTCGCTGCTCCGCCAGGCCCGCAGATAGCGGTCCGGTTCCTCGGCGGTGCCGCGCCGGACGGGGATCTTTCCCTCCGGCGCCATCCCGAACCAGCCCTCGTACCCGGCGCCCATCATGTACTCGACGAACCGGCGGGAGGCCTCCTCCTCGGCGGTCCGGGTCACCGCCCAGGAGGTCACCTCGCCGAACTGGGCGGGCTCCGCGGCGTCCGGTCCCCGCAGGGAGGTGACGATCCCGCTGTTCCTCGACAGGAAGCGGGGATCCTTCGCGCACTCCGGGCAGCTCGGCAGGGCGTCGGCCCGCAGTCCGGCCATCTCGTCCAGGACGAACGACGACCAGATCACCATGGAACTGCGCCCCGCGAAGTAGGTGGCGCGGGTGGAGTCCACGGTCTGGGTGCCGGGCGCCCCGTAGTCCCGGGCGAGCCGGTCGTACACGGCGAACGCCCGCTCGCAGCGGGGCGACGCCAGGGACACCCTCCCCGCCTCGACGAGACGGCAGTCGTTGGCCAGGGCCAGGCTCTCGAAGCTCTGCGAGGTGAAGACGTCGGCGGGATCGGTGGCCGCGGACACCCCGCCCCGGCCGTCGCCGGTGAGCCGGCGCGCCGCGTCGAGCATCCGGCCGTAGGTGTCCGGCGGGGACAGGCGCCCCCGGTCGAACCGGTCCTTGCGGTAGACCAGCAGCTGCAGCCAGGCGTCGGAGGGCACCGCGAGACGGGTCGCGCCGTCCGAGGCCAGCGCGAGGGCGTTCGCGTCGAAGGTGCCGGGCCCCAGCGTCGCGACGACGCGGTCCGGGATCCGGGTGTTCAGCAGTTCGTTGCCGTACATCTGCCAGATCTGTCCCAGCGTGGCCGCCCCGATCACGTCGGGGAGCGTTCCGGAGGCCGCGGCGGACATGACCAGCTGGGGCATCTGCGCCTCGGCGACCCCCACCAGCTCGACCTCGATCCCGCTCTCGCGCCGGAACCGGTCGACCACCTTCTCGGTGGCGGCGATGCGATCCGGCAGGCTCTCCTGCGACCAGACGGTGATCCGGCGGTCCGGACGGCCCGGCCCGGTCTCCCCGCCACAGCCGGACAGCGACCCGAGCAGCAGAGCCGCCGCGGCGGCGAGTGCGGCCTTCCAGGGCCGCCGACAGGGCCGTCGGGCCTCGCGCATCTGTGACCTCATCGCCTTCCCCTGCACCGGGCCGGTGGCCCGGCATCGCCTGCCGGTCCATCAGGAGTAAGCGCGGGCACGAACCGCCCGCAACCGGACGGGCGGTGAACGGGCGGCCTCCCCGGAACGCCGTTCCGTTCGGCCCCGTCCCGCTTGCGTGCGGCAACGCCCGTGGATCGGATGGGTGGACGGACCGCGACACCGACGGCGGGAGGCGACATGCGAGGCAGCCGGTACGGACGTGCCACCGCGCGGGCCGCGGTGCTCGCCCTGTCGCTCGCCGCGCTCGGCGCCTGCGGCGCGGTGGCGGAGCGACGCGACGCCGCCCAGGCGGAGGCCACACGCTTTGAACTCGACCGCGACGCGGGGCGGCACGCCCTGCTGTGCGCGGCACTGGCCCCGGGCACCCGCGACGAGCTGGAACAGACCGCGGGGAGCGGCTGCCCCCGGGCGATCCGCCAGGCCATCGAGGAGGACGACCTCCCGGCCGCCGGGGCGGTCCGCGCGGTGGACGTCTGGGGCGACCAGGCCCGGGTGGTGCTGGAGGGCGACACCCTCTTCCTGTCGCAGTTCCCGGGCGGCTGGAAGGTGACCGCCGCCGGCTGCGAGTCGCGGCCCGACCAGCCCTACCGGTGCGGCCTGAAGGGCGGGTGACGTCCGGTGCGGCTGCTCTTCACGACGACCCTGCTGATCATCTTCGGTGGGCTCGCCTACTTCACCACCCTGGGGCTGATGCACCGATGACCGCGCACCGCGGCGCCCGGCGCTTCCTGCGGGAGAACAGCCTGGGCCTCGCGTTCCTGGCGGGCTTCCTGCTCACCCTGCTCGGCCAGCTGATCGCCGGACGCGCCGAGATGAACAACGACCTCGTCTCCGCCCAGCTGCCCCCGGTCGGGTACCTGGCCTACGCCACCTCCTCGGACTTCGCGGTGGACGTCACCGAGAACTGGCAGTCGGAGTACCTGCAGAACACCTCCCATACCTGAAGCAGAAGGGCTCCAGGCCTCGACAGCCGCACCTCCCACCTCCTACGCGGCCACACCAACGCGTTTGTCCTGCTGGAGAAGGAACAGGTCGTCGCGAAGATCGCCCGCAAGGGCTCCCGCGTCGAAGACGTGACCCGCAAGGTCGAGTTCGTCAGACGACTGGTGGCCACCGGCTTCCCCACCGTGCCGCTCCACCCTGTCGACCAACCCGTCCTCGTGGACGGCCATGCGGTCACCTTTTGGACCTACCTGCCCCAGTCCGAGAAGTCCGTCGAGGCCGAGCAACTGGCCCAGCCTCTCTGCGAGCTTCACAACCTGCCCTTGCCACCTCTCGGCTTCCCCGAGCACGACAACGTCGGCGCCAGCTGACGCTCTCTCCGCCATAACCTGCCTGCCCCCGGACGCCATCCGGTTCATGGAAGCGCAGACGGACCGCCTCGCAGCCGAACTCCGAGACATCCGCTTCCCCCTAGACCCTGATCCAAGGCGACCGCCAGCACCGGAACGCCCTCCACGCCCCGGACGGCGGGGCCGTCCTGTGTGACTGGGACACGGTCACCTACGGCCAGCCCGAATGGGACCTCCTCACCATCGAAGTCCACTGCCGCCGCTTCGGTTACGGCCAGCACCACTACCGCCGCTTCGCAGATGCCTACGGCTGGGACGTCACCACTTGGCCCGGCTACCCCGTCCTGGCCGGCCTGCGCGAACTACGCGTGATCACGACCAACGCCCGCAAGGTCCATCACGCACCGACCAGCCTTACCGAGGTGCGGATGCGGGTGGAGGCACTCATGCGGGGCGATCAGGAGTTCCAATGGAACATTCTCTGACTCGGCCTGCGTATGACACAGGGGCCACGTCGCGCTCAATAACAGCAAGAGCAGCGCCTGAAGTCGGTGCTGTTCATACCGCGGGTGCCGAAGGCCGAGCCGTACGCGGCGATCCCTCGCGGCACTGGACGGACTCGAAGAACATCTGGCCAAGGAGCTGGCGGACGTACGGGGCCGAGCGCGACGAACGCGCGGTCGCCGAACGGGTCCTTGAACGCGCGAGCGAGCAGCTCGCCGACGAGCGTGCCTCGGCCAGGCCGACGCCCGGGCAGGGGGGGTGGGCGGCTGGCCGTGATGCTGATCCCCGGCAGGGCGGGGAGGTGGTCCTGAGCGACGGCACCCTCATTGCCACCCAGCCCTGCACCGGGAAGGCGGACCGGTGGGACTGCTCCGGCAAGCACCACCATCACGGCCTGCGCTTCCTCGCCCCGACCGATGAGCGGGGGCGGCTGATCTGGACTATCCGCCGCCGACCCGACCGCACCCATGACAACACCGCCGCTCGCCAGGACCACGTCATGGCCCACCTGCGCGCCGCCACCCTTGGGGCGTCGGCGGACCTCGGCTACCGCGGTCTGGACAACGACGTACTTGATCCCGTGATCGTCACCGGCTTCCATGCCGGCCGCACCCACAAGCTCACCCCGGCCAGAAGACCGCCAAGCGCGCCCTCACCGTCGGACGCGACCCTGGCCTTCACCAGGGGCGCAGGAGCAGTCACAGCGCATTCAAGCCGAGGTCCCGGCGTGTTCCTCACCGGTCTGTTTATCCTCATGGGCTCGCTGGGTGACCGAATCGGCCGCAGGCGTCTGGTGTTGGCCGGCGCGGCCGCTTTCGGTGGACGGCGGAGCCGGCTCTGCGGTGCGTGGGCTCCTCAATCGGGTCCGCCCGGCATGATCTTCCACATCCGGGTCGCAACCTGCAGGTTGAGGCGCTCCTCCACGTTCGTGAGGTCATGGCCGCCGATCTCGCGAATGCGCTGGAGGCGGTAGCGAAGCGTGCTGCGGTGGATTGCGAGGGATTCAGCGGTCTCGGCGTAGTTGCCGCCGCAGTCGAAGTACCGGGACAGGGTTTCCACGAGTGCCGTACGGTGCCGGCCGTCGTAGTCGACGAGCCGCCCGAGCCACTCCTGGACAAACGTCTCCAGCTCGCGGTACTCGTTAC
Source organism: Streptomyces sp. NPDC002734 (assembly GCF_040295685.1). Taxonomy (NCBI): domain Bacteria; kingdom Bacillati; phylum Actinomycetota; class Actinomycetes; order Kitasatosporales; family Streptomycetaceae; genus Streptomyces; species Streptomyces sp. NPDC002734. The sequence goes on along the minus strand of NZ_JBEOVU010000021.1, from coordinate 105,284 downwards.
CGGGCCCCAGGATGCGGTAGAGGCCGAGATCGTCGAAGAACGTCGTGCCGCATCGCCTTCGAGACCGGCGGCGCACCTCCAGGGCACGCAGTGCCTCTTGGTACCGGCCGGGGATGCCGACCGGGGTGTCACAGCGGGCGCTCACCCCGATCATCCCGTCCGGTTCTCCGGTCTCCCGGGCGAGCGTCTCGTACAAGGCATGGTCGTGGGGCCTGCCTTCTGCGACCAGGACCACGTGGTCGGAGCGTCGGGTCACCAGCGAGGGCATGCCCACGGCCGAAGCCGCCCGGTCCACGGTCCGCGCGAAAGCGTCGTCCGGGACCTGGCTCCTCCACTGCACGACGACCACGTACTGGATGCGGTGCAGGTCGTGTCCGAACGCCTCGGACCGGGCATAGGCGCTCGCCTCGTCCGTGCCCGCAAGGAGATCGTCGACCAGTTCGCGGCGCAGCCGCAGCTCCACCCCGGCCAGATGGCGTAGGTGCGACAGTTCCAGGGCGAGGGACGTGGCGGCGTGCTCCAGTGCGAACACGGTGTGCTCGTCCGCCTCGCCCCGAGCATCGACCAGGGCCAGCACTCCGAGGACCTCACCGCGGGGGCTTATCAGGGAGACCAGCCGGTCCCTGATCCGCACAGGTCCGCCCCTCCGGGCGACCCCTTGGAGCATCTCCTCATGGCGGGCGGGGTCCGGTTCCGGATAGGGGTCGGGCCGGCCGGGACCGGTCCAGGACCGCAGTCGGCCGAAGCGGTCCTCCACCAGCACGGGAAATCCGGTGAGCGCATGCAGTGCGCCGGTGATCGCGTCCTCGCCGCCCCCCGCGGCCGCGACCTTGGCGAGGGCCTCGTGCACGGCCTGCTGACACCCCACCTCGACTGCGAGGGAGATCAGCTGCCGCTGGAGGGTCGCCCGTTCTCGTCGCAGTCGGTGCAGTTCCAGCGCGTCTTCCTGCTGCCGGCGGTGCGCGACGGCGACCGACAAGGCAGCGGCGGTGAGCCGCACCAGCGTGGCGAGCAGGAAGCGCTGGGCATGGGTGGGCCGGGAGCGAGACGTCACCACGAGGTAGCCGTGCAGTCCACCGGGGCCATGCAGGGCCAGGGCCCGGCCCTGTGACCGGCCGGGAACGGCCACGGGGCCGTCCCGCCCCATCAGCTCTCGCACCGTCCGGTCGATGGCTGACGCATGGTTCGGTCCGCACTGCGGGCTGGGGGCCAGCCGGCCGTGCACCGCGAGGTATCCGGCCTCGGCTCTGTACGGGCCGACGGCCGATACGTGGTCCATGGCCACGCGCAGGATCTCGCTCTCGTCCAGGGTGTCGAACAGGGCGAAGGAGACTGCCGAAAGGTTGTGGGGTGCCAGGGTGGAAAGGGACGGGAGAGCTCCCCTCCGCGAGATCGTGGGGTGCTGCCCCAGACGGCCCGAGGGAAGGCTGCTTCGCCGGTACCCGGACCGGCCCCGGGAGCTTGCCATGGGATGACTCCCTTCCCTGAGACCACCGAGAGGTGACCGCATCCGCTCCTGGCCCACCCCTCTCAATGCTACCCGATATGTCCGTATTCGGGTCTCGTGCTCGCGGGGGGAGGTGCTCCATCGTTCTTTGACCCGCCGGGTGCAGGCGTAGAGCTGCTCGGTTCGCGACTCTCGGACGTATGTGCCGGGCCATCGTGCAGTGCTCGGCCTGTTGCCGTGGGCCCTGCAGGGCCTAACGCCGGGACTTCACCTCCGTCCGTCGACGCAGCCCGGCCGGTACGACGTCGTCGTGATCGTACGGCCTCGCCGACGAGGCCGTACGGCTGCTCGGCGGGCGGCAGGGCACCGGCGACAGCGGTGTCGCGCTCATGGCAGACGTCCCGCTCATACGCGAACGATCGGATCCGCAGGTGCGGCGCATGCCGCTGCACCGGGAGGAGTTCCTCATGGCCAAGGCAGTGGGCATCGATCTGGGCACCACGAACTCGGTGATCGCCGCGTGGGAGGGCGGCGAACCTTCCGTCGTGCCCAATACGGAGGGCAACCGTACGACACCGTCGGTGGTGGCCTTCACCGACACCGGGGAGCGGCTGGTGGGCCAGCTGGCCCGGCGCCAGGCGATCCTCAATCCCAAGGGCACCATCTACTCGGCCAAGCGCTTCATCGGTCGGCATTTCGACGAGATCTCCGATGAGGCCAGGGCGGTGGCGTACGACGTCGTCGAGGGCGACGGCGGGGCAGCCCGCTTCAAGGTGCGCGACAAGCTGTACGCGCCCGAGGAGATCAGCGCCCAGGTGTTGCGCAAGCTCGCCGCCGACGCTTCCAAGCAACTGGGGGAGCGGGTCACGGAAGCGGTCATCACGGTGCCCGCCTACTTCAACGACGCCCAGCGCACCGCCACCAAGGACGCGGGGCGGATCGCGGGACTCGAGGTGCTGCGGATCATCAACGAGCCGACCGCGGCCGCCCTCGCGTACGGCATGGACAAGAAGGAGCACGAGACCGTCCTCGTCTTCGACCTGGGCGGCGGCACCTTCGACGTGAGCATCCTCGATGTCGGCGACGGCGTTGTGGAAGTGCGCTCGACGGCGGGTGACAGCCATCTGGGCGGCGACGACTTCGACCGTCGTCTGGTGGATCACCTCGCGGACGACTTCCAGAAGGAGAACGGCATCGACCTGCGCACGGATCCGCAGGCGCTGCAACGACTGTTCGAGGCGGCGGAGAAGGCCAAGACCGAGCTGAGTTCGGTGACGCAGACGCAGGTCAGCCTGCCGTTCATCACCGCCGACGCGTCGGGTCCCAAGCACCTCACCGACTCGGTCATGCGGTCCACGTTTGATCAGATCACCGGCGACCTGGTGGAGCGCTGTCTGGGTCCGGTGCAGCAGGCCATGGCCGACGCCAAGGTCGGCGAGAGCGACATCGACGAGGTCATCCTCGTCGGCGGTTCCACCCGTATCCCCGCCGTCCAGGCGCTGGTGCGCCGGCTGACCGGCGGCAAGGAACCCAACATGAGCGTCAACCCCGACGAGGTCGTGGCCCTGGGCGCCGCGATCCAGGCCGGGGTGCTCAAGGGCGAGGTCAAGGACGTCCTGCTGCTCGACGTCACGCCCCTGTCGCTGGGTGTCGAGACGCGCGGCGGCGTGATGACGAAGATCATCGAACGGAACACCACCATTCCCGTGCGTCGCACCGAAACCTTCTCCACCGCCGAGGACGACCAGCCCGCCGTCGACATCGTCGTCCTCCAGGGCGAGCGGGAACTGGCCGCCGACAACCGGGTGCTCGGCCGCTTCCAGCTCACCGACATACGCCCGGCGCCGCGCGGTGAACCGCAGGTCGAGGTCACCTTCGACATCGACGCCAACGGCATTCTCAACGTCAAGGCCCGAGACCGGGACACCGGCAAGGAACAGGGCATCACCATCACCGAGAGTTCCAACCTGGACCGCGGCGAGGTCGAGCGCATGGTCCAGGAAGCCGAGCGCAACCAGGGCCAGGACCAGGCCCTGCGTGAGGCCGTCGACGCCCGCAACGAGCTCGACGCCGTCGCGTACCAGGTCGACAAGCGCCTCGCCGAGCTGGGCGACTCCGCACCCGCGCACGAGAAGGCACGCGCCGAGATGCTGGTGTCGGACGCCCGGGCGGCGGTCAAGGAGGAGGCGGGCTTGGAGAGGGTGCGGCCCCTGACCTCCGAACTCCAGCAGGTGCTGTCGGGGCTGGCGGCACATCAGGGCGGCGCCGACACGGGCGGCCCGGGCCAGGACACCACCGACGGCGGCCCGAGCGGCGGTGGTGACGACGACGTCATCGACGCCGAGTTCGACAAGGACTGAGGAACCGCCATGCCGATCCACCCCAGGGACTCCGACCCGGCCGTGCCGGACCCGGCCGGCCCGGCTCAGGAGGGCGCGGTACGCCCTCCCCGCGAGGATCTTCCGCGCTCGGGCCCGCCGGCCGGGCCGGGGCCTGACACGGACGAGGAACCCGGCCCCGACGCGGGCCGTGGCCCCGCACCGTCCGAGGAGGAACACACGGCCGAGCTCCAGGAACTCGAGGACCGCTGGCGGCGGGCGCTCGCCGACCTCGACAACCTTCGCAAGCGCCACGCCAGGGAACTGGAGCGGGAACGGGCGGGCGAGCGGTCCCGTACGGCCGCCGCCTTCCTGCCCGTACTGGACAACCTCGAACTCGCCCTGGCCCATGCGGGATCCGACCCGGGCGCGATCGTCGAGGGCGTCCGGGCGGTCCGCGACCAGGCGGTGAACGTCCTGGAACTGCTCGGCTACCCGCGGCACGCGGAGACCGGTGTCGCGTTCGACCCGGCCCGGCACGAGGTGGTCGGCGTCGTCCAGGACTCCGACGCCCCACCGGGCACGGTCGTCGCGGTGCTGCGTCCGGGCTACGGGGAGGGCGAACGGCAGCTCAGGCCCGCCGCCGTGACTGTCGCGAAGCGGGAGTGACGGGTCATGGCACAGGACTTCTACGAGGCGCTGGGCGTGTCCCGGACGGCGAACCAGGACGAGATCCAGCAGGCATATCGCAAACTCGCTCGCCAGTACCACCCGGACGTCAACAAGGACCCGGGGGCGGAGGAGCGCTTCAAGGATCTCAACGAGGCGTACAGCGTCCTTGCGGACCCCAACGCCCGGGCACGTTACGACCGCTTCGGCGAAGACTTCCGGAAGGTCCCCGAGGACTGGGAGGAGCGGGTCGGCGCCGGCACGGGACGCCGCGGCGGCTTCCGCGCCGGGAGGACCGCGGGCGCGGGCGGCCCCCGTGCCCGGTACACCACCGGCTTCGGCGACGGCTTCGGAGCGGAAGGCATCGACATCGAGGACCTGCTCGGTTCCATGTTCGGAGCCGGCGCCGCCCCGGGCGGCGTCCCGGGAGCGGACCAGGAGGCCGAGCTGCCGCTCACCGTCGAGGAGGCGTATCGAGGCGGCCGCCGCACCGTCACGCTCGCCGGTCCCGCCGGGCAGCCGCGGCGGTACGAGGTCGACGTACCGCCCGGCGTCACCGACGGGCAGCGCATCCGGCTGGCGGGCGAGGGCGGACGGGGCAGTGGTGACGCCGCCGCAGGGGACCTGTATCTGCGAGTGCGGATCCAGCCGCACCCTCGGTTCCGGCTGGACGGCCGGGACGTGCACCTGCAGCTGCCGGTCACCCCCTGGGAGGCCGCGCTGGGCGCGACGGTTCCGGTGCCCACCCCCGGCGGCGGCACGGCCAAGGTCACGGTGCCCGCGGGCTCCTCCAGCGGTCGGCGACTGCGACTGCGCGGTGAGGGCATGCCGAACCCCCGCGGCGCGAACGGCGACCTGTACGCCGAACTCCGCGTCATGGTGCCGCCGACCCTCGGCGACCGGGAGCGCGAGCTGTTCGAGGAGCTCGCCGCCACCTCTTCGTACGACCCCAGGAGGACGCGATGAGTGACCGACCCTCATGGGCGGCGACCGGCGGCCCTACCGCCCGGGCCGGTGCGGGCGGGCGGCCCGTACGGACGAGCGCCGGCTCCACGGCCGTGCGTTACGCGCTCGTCCCCCTGCCCACGCTTTCCCTGGACACCGTGGCCCGCCGCTCGGGCCTCCACCCCGACCTGGTACGCCGGTTCGTCGCCCTCGGCCTGGTCGACGCCGAACGCGACGCCGCGGGGCACCTGGTGTTCGACCCCGCTGCCCCGGCGGTGCTCGCGCGCGTCCAGCGGCTGCGCTCCGGACTCTGCCTCAACTACGCATCCATCGGTCTGGTGCTCGACCTGCTCGACCGCATCAGCCTGCTCGAAGCCGCACTGCGCGACCGCGGCAGGAGGAGTGACTCACCCCCATGGACATGAACCGTCTCACCCAGAAGTCACAGGAAGCTCTGCAGGAGGCGCAGACCGCCGCCGTCCGCATGGGCCAGACCGAGGTCGACGGTGAGCACGTACTGCTCGCGCTCCTCGACCAGGAGGACGGCCTGATCCCGCGGCTGCTGCGACAGGCGGGCAGGGATCCCGGGGAACTCGGTGCGGCTGTGCGCGAGGAGCTTTCCCGCCGGCCCAAGGTGACCGGCCCCGGTGCGGCACCGGGCCAGGTGTTCGTCACCCAGCGCCTGTCCCGGCTGCTGGACGAGGCCGAGCGGGAGGCCAAACGCCTCAAGGACGAGTACGTCTCCGTGGAGCACCTCCTGCTGGCCCTGGCCGAGGAGGGATCGTCCACCGCCGCCGGACGGCTGCTCAAGGAGCACGGCATCACCCGGGACTCGTTCCTGGGAGCGCTGACCCAGATCCGCGGCAACCAGCGCGTGACCTCGGCCAACCCCGAAGTGGCGTACGAAGCCCTGGAGAAGTACGGCCGCGACCTGGTCGCCGAGGCCAGGAACGGCAAACTCGACCCGGTCATCGGCCGGGACGCCGAGATCCGCCGCGTCACCCAGATCCTCAGCCGCAAGACCAAGAACAACCCGGTCCTCATCGGCGACCCGGGCGTCGGCAAGACCGCCATCGTCGAGGGCCTCGCCCAGCGCATCGTCCGCGGCGACGTGCCCGAAGGGCTCCGGGACAAGACCGTCTTCGCACTCGACATGGGCTCCCTGGTCGCCGGCGCCAAGTACCGGGGCGAGTTCGAGGAACGCCTCAAGGCCGTGCTTTCCGAGGTGAAGGCAGCCGAGGGGCACATCCTGCTCTTCGTCGACGAACTCCACACCGTCGTAGGCGCGGGCGCCGCCGAAGGAGCCATGGACGCGGGCAACATGCTCAAGCCGATGCTCGCCCGCGGCGAACTGCACATGATCGGCGCCACCACCCTCGACGAGTACCGCAAGCACATCGAGAAGGACGCGGCCCTCGAACGCCGCTTCCAGCAGGTCGTGGTCGACGAGCCGAGCGTGGAGGACACCATCTCCATCCTGCGCGGACTGCGTGAACGCCTGGAGATCTTCCACGGCGTGAAGATCCAGGACACCGCGCTGGTCTCCGCGGCCACCCTCAGCCACCGCTACATCACCGATCGATTCCTGCCCGACAAGGCCATTGACCTCGTCGACGAGGCGTGCGCCCGGCTGCGCACCGAGATCGACTCGATGCCCGCCGAACTCGACGAGATCACCCGCCGCGTCACGCGGCTGGAGATCGAGGAGGCCGCCCTCTCCAAGGAGACCGACCCCGCGAGCGAAACCCGCCTGGAAGAGCTGCGCAGGGAACTGGCCGACCTGCGCGGCGAGGCCGACGCCAAACACGCCCAGTGGGAGGCCGAACGGCAGGCGATCCGCCGCGTGCAGGAGCTCCGCCAGGAACTGGAGCAGGTCCGCCACGAGGCAGAGGAGGCAGAACGCGCCTACGACCTCAACCGCGCCGCCGAACTCCGCTACGGAAGCCTCCAGGACCTGGAGCGCCGGCTGAAGGCCGAGGAGGAGCAACTGGCTGTCAAACAGGGGCAGAACCGGCTGCTGCGCGAGGTTGTCACCGAGGAGGAGATCGCCGAGATCGTCGCCGCATGGACCGGCATCCCCGTCGCCCGTCTCCAGGAGGGCGAACGCGAGAAGCTGCTGCGCCTCGACGAGATCCTGCGCGAGCGCGTCATCGGCCAGGACGAGGCTGTCAAGCTCGTCGCCGACGCCATCATCCGCGCCCGCTCCGGCATCCGCGACCCTCGTCGCCCCATCGGCTCGTTCATCTTCCTCGGCCCGACCGGCGTCGGAAAGACCGAGCTGGCCAAGACCCTGGCAGCGGCCCTGTTCGACTCCGAGGAGAACATGGTCCGCCTCGACATGAGCGAGTACCAGGAGCGGCACACCGTCAGCCGGCTCATGGGCGCACCGCCCGGATACGTCGGCTACGAGGAAGGCGGCCAGCTCACCGAGGCCGTACGCCGCAAGCCGTACTCGGTCGTGCTGTTCGACGAGATCGAGAAGGCGCACCCCGATGTCTTCAACACCCTGCTGCAGATTCTCGACGACGGCCGCATCACCGACGCCCAGGGCCGCACCGTCGACTTCCGCAACACCGTGATCATCATGACGTCCAACATCGGCTCCGAGCACCTCCTCGACGGCGCCACCGCCGAGGACGAGATCAAGCCGGACGCCCGCGCCCTGGTGATGGGCGAGCTGCGCGGGCACTTCCGTCCGGAGTTCCTCAACCGCGTCGACGACATCGTGCTGTTCAAGCCGCTCGGCGAGCGGCAGATCGAGCGGATCGTGGACCTGCAGTTCGACGAACTGCGCCGCCGCCTCGCCGAACGCCGCATCACTGTCGAACTGACCGAGAACGCCCGTGAGTTGATCGCCCAGCAGGGCTACGACCCGGTGTACGGGGCCCGGCCGCTGCGGCGTTACATCTCCCACGAGGTCGAGACGCTGGTCGGGCGCGCCCTGCTGCGCGGCGACGTGCAGGACGGCGCGAAGGTTCGCGTCGACGCCGAACAGGGAGAGCTGGTGGTCACCTACGAACAGCCCGAGGACGAGAAGGGAGCGAGGGCGGCATGAGTACCGTGCAGGCCACCAACGTCACCTGCCCGCACTGCGGACGCACCAACCGGGTACCCGTGGCCGCAGAGGGCCGCCCCACGTGCGGCAACTGCAAACAGCCGCTGCCGTGGACGGCCGACGCGGGCGACCACGACTTCACCGAGGTCGTCGAGCGGGCCACCGTACCCGTCGTCGTCGACCTGTGGGCCACATGGTGCGGCCCCTGCCGCATGGTGAGCCCCGCGCTGGAGAAGGTCGCCGCCGACCTCGCGGGAAAGATCAAGCTGGTCAAGGTCGACATCGACAAGAACCCACGCCTGGCGCAGCGATTCGAGGTCCAGGCGGTACCGACGCTGTTGGTCCTCGACAAAGGACGGACCATCGCCCGGCAAGCGGGTGCCGCACCTGCCCCAGCACTGCGGCGGTGGGTGGAAGAGTCGATCGCGGGCCGCGAACCGACCGGGAAGGAGTGATCAGCCATGACCGTACGAACCGACCCTCACCTGGCGCTTGTCCGGCCGGTCCAGCCACTGACCCCCGAAGGGTGTCAGGAGTGTCTGCTGCTCGGCTCACCGTGGGTCCACCTAAGGCTCTGCCTGACCTGCGGCCATGTTGGCTGCTGTGATTCCTCGCCGAACCGGCACGCGCGTCGTCACGCCGCCACCGACGGCCATCCGATCGCCGCGTCGCTGGAGCCCGGCGAGGACTGGCGGTGGTGCTTCGTGCACGAGGCGTTCGTGTGATGCCCGGCGACGGGACGCGGCCGAGCGCGGCGCAGCCGCCGGAGGAGGCGAAGGAGAGCGTCCCCTTCGAGACCGCCGACACCTACGGTGCCTATCCCCGCCTGCCGGACGACCAGTTGGCCCGCCTGGCGCAGCGTGGCCGGCGGCGCGAAGTCGACGCCGGTGATGTGCTGATCCGGGAGGGGGAACGGTGCGAGACCTTCTACGTCGTCCTCAGCGGCTCGGTCGCCGTTGTCGAGGGGTACGGCACGCCCGACGAACGTCTGCTGCGTGTGCATGGCCCCGGGCGCTTCATCGGTGAGCTCGGCCTCCTGAACGGACAAGTGGCCCTCTACACCGCTACGGTCAGGGACCCCGGTGAGATCCTCGCCCTGTCCATGGACCAGCTGCGTGACCTGGTGGCCCGGGACGCCGTCCTCGGCGATCTGGTTCTGCGCGCCTGCCTCGGCCGCCGTGCCCTGCTCGTCGGGCAGGGCGCCGGTTTCCGTATTGTCGGCTCGCGCTATTCGCCCGACACCCGGCGGCTGCGTGAGTTCGCCGCCCGCAACCGGCTGCCGTACCGCTGGATCGATCTGGAGACGGACGAGGAGGCCGAGGAGCTGCTGCGCCGCTTCGGCGTCGGCCCGGAGGAGACACCGCTCGTCGTCTGGCGGGACAGCACTCTGTTGCGCAACCCCAGCAACGTGGAACTGGCCCGGCTCATGGGCCTGCCCTCGCTGCCCGCAGGAAACCGTCACGGCGATCTCCTGATCGTCGGCTCCGGACCCGGCGGTCTCGCCGCCGCGGTGAACGCCGCCTCGGAGGGTCTCGGGACGACCCTTGTCGAGGCGATGGCCACCGGCGGCCAGGCCGGGACGTCGTCCCGCATCGAGAATCTGCTGGGCTTCCCCTCCGGCATCTCCGGCGCCGAGCTCACCGACCGCGCTGTGCTCCAGGCCGACAAGTTCGGCACCCGGATCAGCGTCCCGGCGGAGGCGGCCCGCCTTGAACCGCGGGACGGCCACTACGCCGTCGGGTTCGACGACGGCAGCGAGATCACCGCGCGCACCGTCGTCCTGGCCACCGGCGCCCGCTACCGCCGCCTCCGAGCGCCCGGAATCGAGCAGCTGGAGGGAACGAGCGTCCACTACTCGGCGACCGCCCACGAAGCCCAGCAGTGCCGCACCGACCCGGTGGCTGTCGTCGGCGGCGGCAACTCCGCGGGCCAGGCCGTACTCTTCCTGACCGGGTACGCACCGCGGGTGTATCTGCTCGTCCGTGGGCCGAGCCTCGAGGCGCGCATGTCCCGGTACCTGATCGATCAGGTCGAGCGCCACCCGCGGGTGCGCGTGCTGCTGCACACCGAGATGACCGAGGCACTCGGCGACAGGACGCTGGAGGCGGTCGACGTGGTCGACCACCGTACGGGCGAGCACCGCCACCTCGCGGTGCGGGCCCTGTTCGTCTTCACCGGCGCCGACCCCCACACCGAGTGGTTGTCCGGCGTACTCGCCCTCGACGCGCGCGGCTTCGTGCTCACCGGGGCGGAGGCGCAGGCCTGCTCCGCCCCCGGACTCTGGCAGAGCCAGGGACGCGACTGCCTGACGCTGGAGACCAGCCTGCCTGGCGTCTTCGCCGCCGGCGACGTCCGCAGCGGCTCGGTGAAACGCGTGGCCTCCGCGGTCGGCGAAGGCGCGATGAGCATCCACTTCGTGCACCGTTACCTGGACCACACGGCCGCGCCCGGCGGCACCGACAGCTCCCCGCACACCCGTCCGAAGGAGTCCGCCTGGCTCGCATGACACCCAGCGGGGTTTCACCGCCGGGTCGCCGAGCGCACGGGTGTCCGGTCGCGTACGGGCGCGGACCGAGCCCGTGAGGCGCCGAGAACGAAGTCACGGACCAGGGGGCTGCCATTCGAACATCAAGATCGTGGCGTCGTCGCTGAGCTCGTTGTGCTGATGTTCGAGGATGGCGAGAATGAGCAGGCGCAGCGCTTCCGGAGCGCTCTGCCCTGCTGCGGTGGACCGGATGATGTATTCGGTGAAGCGCTCCAGTCCGAACTCTTCACCTGTCTCGTCGCGTGATTCCACGACGCCGTCCGTGTAGAGCACTATTCGGTCACCGGGTTCGAGACCGACGTCGTGGACCTGACGGGCGGTTCCGGCGAGACCGGCGGGCAGACCCAAAGGCGGCTCAGGTGGCCGCTCCAGCGCATCCTGGAGCAGGCGATGGCGACGGATGAGCAACGGAGGCGGGTGGCCGCAATTGCTCCAGCGCAGCACACCGGTGGGCATGTGCAACTGGGTGAAGACACCCGTGCAGAACTGCTCCGGAAGCCACGTCGCCAACGCCTCGTCCATGGTGCCCACGAGAGTGGTCAGGTCAGCCCCGCTGCGCCGGGCGTTACGGCAACCTGCCATGGCGACAGAGGTGGCAAGTCCGGACGCCAGATCGTGTCCCATGCCGTCGAGTACCGCAGCGTGCAGAACGTCCTCGGTGAACGCATGGTCGAAAGCATCGCCGCCCAGTTCGTACGCAGGCTCCAGGACCCCCGTGGACACGACCTGCCCGGTGCCGATCGACCGGGGAGGGAGAAAAGCTCTCACCATCTCCGTGGGGAGGTGCATCGGCCTGGTCCGCATGCGCTGCGCGATGGTGTCGCTGTAGGTTCGCTTCGACGTGATGATCTGTGCGAGGAGCAGCGCTACCGTTCGGCAGCGCCGTAGTTTGAGCCCGTCCAGGGTGCTCATGTTCAGCTCCACGACCCCCAGCAGCTCCGCTCCGTCCGCCAGGGGCAGCCACACCTTCAGCCCTCCGGAGGGGGTTTCTTCCATTCGGAGGGAGTCGGTTCGGTAGGCCCATCCGGCCAGCGAAGTGTCCAGCTCCAGCTCCGGCTCGCCTTCGGTAAACGGCACCAGCAGTCTTTGCTGGATGTCGACCAGATAGACAACGGCTCTGCCCCAACCCATGGCATGGGCATACCGATCCAAGACCTCGGGCAGTTCCGCAGGTGACGCCAACTGGGCCGCCCTGACCAGTTCATCGAGCAGCCGCTCGTCGAACCCGACGGATACGTTCCTGTCCATGCCTTCGCTGATCCCTTCCAAGGGGCGTCACGATCAGCACTCGCGCCGACGCATTCGGCGTGGCCTGCACCACCTGTTCCGGTCGCCCGTCACAGCAGGAGGTCGAAGACGGCTCGGGCCTCGTCCCAGTGCTGCGTCTGGGGGTTTTTCAGATCGGGGTGGAGGATCTTGAAGCTTTGGGCAAGGGCGAAGCTGAGTCCGCCGATGATGTCCGGACAGGCCGCTTCGGTCTCCTCGTCGGGTGTGCGGTCCAGAGCGGGGTGGGTGGCCAGCTGTTCCAGGACCTGCTTGATTTCCACTTCCTGGTCCATCTTCCGAAAGTGGTGAATGCTCTCCTGCAGGCCTTTCGTGATCGGCAGGTCGGACGCCTGGATGATGTCGCGCCCGTTGGCCCTGGCAGTGGCCTGGGCGACGGTCAGCAGGTCGTAGAGCTTGGCGTCGACGAAGTCGCTGTAACGCTTGAGATCGTTCTTGTCGACGTTCAGTCCTGCGGCCGCGCGGAAGAATTTCTCGAATCTGGCGATGGACATCACGGTCATGACAGCAACCTCCGGCTACGTGAGCCGGGTGGCTCCCGGCCCCTGGACTTCCCCACAAGTCTGGCCGACGGTGGCGCGCGAACGCATGCGCACGTCGGGCCCAAATGCCCTCGCCGTATTGCCCTGCCAGGCCCATGCGTCCTGCTGGGAAGACGAGGAGATCCGGCCGTACGGCCTGGCTGCCGACGGGGCCGGCGAGCCGGCGGGCCGGCGTGTCACGTGGCGCCGGGGTTACCTCGGCGGCGTCTGTGGGCACCTGGGATCGCGGGGCAGCCGACGAGAGGGTCCAGTCATGCGGATGTCGTCCCAGGGCGTTACGGTCGTGACTCTCCTGGCGGATCCGGACGCGCCGACGGAGATCGCGCAGCGCATGGCCCTGACACTTTCTGCTCGGCTCACCGACAAGTCGGGCCAGAGACGACGATTCGACGTCGAGGTGGTCAGTGAGCCCTTCACCTCGGGGACGGAGGACCTGCCCACCTTGATGCGCCGGATCGTGGACCGTAGGAGTGCGAAGAACTGGGACACCGTCGTGGCCCTCACCGACCTTCCGCTCCACTCACACGGGCGAAAGCTCGTCGCGAATCTGAGTCACGAACACGGTTCAGCGCTGATCTCCCTTCCCTCACTGGGGGGCTTGCGGCTGCAGACGAGGGCCCGGCAGACCGTCGAAGAAGCCGTGCTTGACTTGGTGGGTCCGCAGAGCACCGGGGCTGAAGGGCCTCCGCGAAGTCGGCCGCTTCCGGGGCCCTTCGTCAGTCCTCTCGCGCCTGTTCGGCCGGGCCCGATCGGTGAGGAAGAGACCGCCGACCTTCGGTATGTCGTCAGTGGCGCGCGCGGTTACCTACGGGTACTCATCGGCATGGTCCGCGCCAACCGGCCGTGGCGGCTGGTGCCGGGCTTGTCGAAAGCACTGGCGGCCGCACTCGCCACGGGAGCAGTCGCCACCGTGGACTCCACCGTCTGGAGCCTGGCCCAAACCCTGAGCGCGCCACGCCTCGCGATCGCCATGATCGGTTCCGTCGCGCTCATGATCGGCTGGCTGATCGTGGACGCGGAGCTGTGGCATCGGTCGGCGGAGAACTCGTCGGAGGCGAGGCAGAGGGCGCGGCTCTACAACGCCTCGACGGTGGTGACCGTGGGTATCGGGGTGCTCGTCTCGTACGTGGGTTTGATGGTCATTAACTGGGTGTGGGCGCTGTTCATCCTCAACGATCAAGTGTTCGCTTCCATGACACGAACCCCGCTGCGCGCCGAGGAGTACGTGACGTTGTCCTGGTTCGTCGCTTCGGTCGCCACGGTGGGCGGTGCGCTGGGGTCAGGCTTGGAGAGCGACGAGGCGATCCGGGCAGCCGCCTACTCCAAGCGCGAACAGGAACGTCGCGACAGCCTCCAGGACGGTGGCGATGACTAACCGGGGTCCGAGACGCGGGTACAGCGTGGAACGTCAGGCCGCACCAGCCTCCGTCCGTCCCATCTCCATACGCCTGCGGATGAGGGCTGGCCTGTCAGGGGGCGCCGACGTTGTCCCTGGGTCATCCTGGGGGCACGGGCAGTCGCTTGGGCAGCCGAGGAGAAGGGTCGGTCGTGAGGGTGTCGTCGCAGGGCGTTACGGTCGTGGCTCTCCTGGCGGATCCGGACGCGCCGACGGAGGTCGCTCAGCGCATGGCCCGGGTACTGCCTACTCGCCTCGCCGACAGGTCGGGCCGGGGGAGACGGTTCGACGTCGAGGTGCTCAGTGAGCCCTTCACCGCGGGGACGGAGGACCTGTCCACGTTGACGCACCGGATCATGGACCGCGCGCGTGCGGAGCACTGGGACATCGTCGTGGCCCTCACCGACCTTCCGCTGCACTCGCACGGGCGCAAGATCGTGGTGGATCTGAGCCATGAACACGGCTGGGCGCTGCTGTCCCTTCCATCGCTGGGGAGCCTGGGTTTTCAGAGAAGGGCCCGGCGGACGGTGGAAGAAGTCGTGCTCAGCTTGGCGGGTGCGCGAGGCACCGGGGCCGTGGAGCCTTCTCAGCGGCTTTCACTGGGACGTTCCGCCGGTCGTCTTGCGCCTGTTCGCCCGGATCCGACCGGTGGGGAGGAGACCGCTGACCGCCGATACGTCGTCAGCGGGCCGCGCGGTTATCTGAGGGTGCTCTTCGGCATGGTTCGCGCCAACCGGCCGTGGCGGTTGGTCCCGGGTCTCTCGAAGGCCCTGGCGGCCGCACTCGCCACGGGAGCAGTCGCCACCGTGAACTCCACCCTCTGGAGTCTGGCCGCGTCCCTGGGCACACCACGCCTCGTGATCGCCATGGTCGGTTCCGTCGCGCTCATGATCGGCTGGCTGATCGTGGATGCGCGCCTGTGGCATCGATCGACGGAGGCATCACCGGAGGACAGGCAGAGGACGGCTCTCTACAACGCGTCCACGGTCATGACCGTGGGTATCGGGGTGATCGTCTGCTACGCGGGTTTGCTGGTCGTCAACTTGATGTGGGCGCTCTTCATCCTCAACGACCGAGTCTTCACCTCCATGACACGGACCCCGCTGCACGCCTCGGAGTACTGGACACTGTCCTGGTTCGTCGCTTCGGTCGCCACGGTGGGTGGCGCGTTGGGGTCGGGCCTGGAGAGCGACAAGGCGATCCGGGCAGCCGCCTATTCCAAGCGCGAACAGGAACGTCGCCGCATGCTGGAGAAAGACCAGGATTAGCCGGTGGCCCGAGCCGGTGGCTGGACGCGCGAATCCGCCGATCCATCGGCGGATCGGCCGTTTCGCGCCGAAGGCCGACGGGGACCCGAATGGCAGGTGCCGGAGGAGCGCCGGAGTTCCCTCCGGTGGGCCGACGGCGCCTCCGTTCTATCCGATCCGGGTGAGCGGCCTGTGGAGACGTGCCGGAGCCGCGGCCCCCGTCCCACCAGTCGTCGGGGGCCGGTTGCCCTGTGCGGTCTCATCACCGCCGGGCCGTGGAATCACGGCGCGGCACCAGGGAAGTCATCATGAAGGCAGCGGTATATGAAGGTCCGCGAACGGTCACGGTGAAGGACGTACCGGACGCGAAGATCGAACATCCCTGCGACATCATCGTCAAGATCACCAGTACCAACATCTGCGGTTCGGACCTGCACATGTACGAGGGCCGTACCTCGTTCGAGTCCGGCCGCACCCTCGGACACGAGAACATGGGCCAAGTCGTGGAGGTCGGCTCGGCCGTCCGCAAGGTCCAGGTCGGCGAGTACGTGGTTCTGCCCTTCAACATCGCCTGCGGCTTCTGCAAGCAGTGCGAGCAAGGCCTGACCAACTACTGCCTGACCATGCAGCCGGAACCGGCCCTCGCAGGAGCCGCCTACGGTTTCGCCGAGATGGGCCCCTACCAGGGCGGCCAGGCGGAACTGCTGCGTGTGCCCTACGGCGACTTCAACGCGCTGCGTCTGGGTGAGGACGCCGCTGAGCGGCAGACCGACTACGTGATGCTCGCCGACATCTTCCCCACCGGCTATCACGCCACCGAGATGGCCCATGTCAAGCCGGGCGACCAGACCGTCGTCTTCGGGGCCGGCCCCGTCGGGCTCATGGCGACGTATTCCGCCCTCCTCAAGGGCGCCGGCCGCGTCTGGACGGCCGACCATCAGCCCGACCGGCTGCGCAAGGCCGAGGAGCTCGGAGCCATCCCCATCAACACCGCCGAGCATGACCCGGCAGAGGTCGTCAAGGAGGCCACCCTCGGTCTGGGCGCCGACAACGGCTGCGAGTGCGTCGGCTACCAGGCACACGACCCCCAGGGACACGAGGACGCCAGCCTCACACTCAACGGACTGATCGACTCGGTGCGGTTCACCGGCGACATCGGCGTGGTGGGCGTGTTCCTGCCCCAGGACCCCGGCGGTGCGGAGGCGCAGGGCGAACTGGAGGCGCAGGGCAAGGTTCCGATCGACTTCGGCATGATGTGGTTCAAGGGTCAGCACATGGGGACCGGGCAGGCGCCGGTGAAGAAGTACAACCGGGCGCTGCGGGACCTGATCGCCGGCGGGAAGGCGAAGCCGAGCTTCATCGTCTCCCACGAACTCGGCCTGGACGAGGCTCCCACCGCCTACGAGCACTTCGACACCCGCGACGAAGGCTGGACCAAGGTGGTCCTGCACCCCGACGGGCACGGCGACGGCCACAAGCGGTGACGAATCCTGAGGCCGCCGTCCCGGCCGTATCGACTGTCGGGCACGCGCCCGCACTCGAGCGTGCAGACCACGAAGCGGTGGTACGTGAGGGGCGGGTCATCGGTTCCATCACGTCGCAGGACATCGCCGAGTGGCGGGCCGGCCAGGAAGCCGCGGGGCTGGCCCCTGCCACGGTCCATCGCCACTACGTGGTCCTGAAGGCCGCCTTCATCTACGCCCACGAGATGGAGATCATTCCGCGCAACCCGACCCTGGCGACCAAGCGCCGGGGCCGGGCGCCCTCCCTGATCAAGCCTGTCCGCGGCCGGGACATCCCCTCCACGAAGGAGGTGCAGGACATCTTCGAGGCCATGTGGGGTCCGCTGAAGGCGTCCGTGTGGTTGATGGCGGGCACCGGTGCCAGGCCGGGCGAGGCACTGGCCGTCAGTCGCTCCAGCCTCGAGGCCCCCGATGGGCTGCTGAAGCTGTGGCAGCAGGTAACCAGTTTCTCCGGCAACGAGACCAAGGGCCGCGCAACGGGTTTCAAGAACGAGCTCAAGTGGTCTCGGGAGCCGAGGTTCGTCCCCTACTCGTACACCGTCCAGCTGGCCGTGGAGCGGCACATGGCGGAGTTCGGGACCTGGGGAGAGCACGGGTGGCTCTTCGAGAGCCCGAAGTGCAAGAACCAGCCCTTCAGCCTGAAAGGGTACGACACCCGCTGGAAGCGGGCGCTGAGAGATGCCGGCCTGGAGCACACCGGGTGCACCCCGAAGTCCCTGCGGCACTACTTCGCCTCGGTCTGCATCGCGGGCGGCGTACCCGTTTTCGAGGTGGCCAAGTGGCTGGGACACAAGGGGACTCGGGTCACCGAAGCGACCTACGTGCATCTGCTTGCAGACGCACACTTGAGGTCCACGGACGCCATCGAGCTGGCCATCGTGGAGAACGCCCAGCACGCTCAGGAGGCACGCTGGTCGTGATGACGGTCGGGACCGGTGCTGGCTTGGTGCTGAGAGTCGGCGTGTAGCGGTCGCATCAGCCCAGGTCAGAGCGGGTAGCGGGGAGTACCTGCAGTTCTTCCTGTACATCTTCGGCACGGTCTGGCTGCTTCAGCGGGGCTCGCCGGAGTCCAAGGAGATCGGCCGGGCGGGCACGGAGTCGGACCGCGAGCAGCGCATCGGCGAGCACGCCCGTCAGGACTCGCCGCGCTGGGCGTCCGCCCGGGGCTGGCGGGGGCTGGTGTTCTCCCGCTCGCTGGGGCTGGTGATGGGCGGCATCTTCCTCCTCTGCTGGCTGTCGCAGTCGATCACCGGCACCGCCGCGTACAACGAGGAACGGCTCCGCGAACTGGAAGGCCCCGTCGGCTGGGGCGGCTACGTCACCTCCGCCGACTTCTGGAGCCGCACCCTGCAGAACTGGCAGTCCGAGCTGCTCGCCGTGGCGTCCATGGCGATCCTCTCCATCTACCTGCGCCAGCGCGGCAGCCCGGAGTCCAAACCGGTGGGCGCCCCGCACACGGCCACGGGGGTCGAGGGCTGAGGACGCCCACCGGTGCGCAGCGAGGAGGCGGGCGGCGTCAGTCGACCTACCGCAGGTTTGCGGTTCCCCGCGAGCCACGCGTGTCCTACACCCTCTCCAGGCCGTGCCGCCGGTGCGGGGCAAGCGCGGCCGGCCCCGGCGCCGCCCAGATGTGTTGCTGGGCGACCGCGGCTACGACCACGACAAGTACCGTCGCCTGGTCCGGGACCTCGGCGTGAAGCCGTTGATCGTCCGCCGCGGCACCGGGCACGGCTCCGGCCTGGGCGCCCAACGCTGGGTCGCCGAGCGCGCGTTCGCCCATCTGCACTGGTTCCGTCGCCTGCGGATCCGCTGGGAGATACGCGACGACATCCACGAGGCCTTCCTCACCCTCGGACGCGCACTTGTCTGCTGGCGGCGACTGTGCGCCCTGGCGAGCGATGCCTTGGGCTAGGCAGCCGCCGCCAGCCGGTTGAGAACTTCCATGGGGGTGAAATCCCAGCCGACCAGGCGCGACCCGCTCCAGTTGATACCGATCTTGAGTCCATCCCGGGCGTAATCGGGCAGTTCGCGATCGCGCCAGGTCTCCAACGGCATGGATTCAACGCGTAGCCCATGCCCCCAGATCTTCGCTGCCCTCTGGGCGCGACCCGAGGTCGACCAGAAGGGAAGACTTCGCGCGCCGTCCGCGGAAAGGTGGGTCGGCATTCCGTCGTCATCCCGAACAAGCCAGACGACTCCGCTTTGGCGGACATCTCGGAAGAACGCCGCCGCTTGCGAACCGCTCTGACTCATGGCCACTGAGACTAGCGGTACCCGCCACTCATTTCGTTTGGGTCCTAAGAGCTGTCCCGCAACTGGAGGGCGCTCCCGTGCCGATCCTGGATCGGACCGTGTCAGTGGCTGATGACAGGATCGAGGCGTGCTGATCAAGGGATACGGCGTTGGCCCGTTGGTGCCGGGCGAGTCATTGCTGGTCCATCCGGGCTTCTGGTCGAACTACCTGCTGGCGATGTGCAGCGACGGGGGGTGTCCCGAGCGCCCGGTTCCAGAGTGGTTCGGCGAGGACGGCGCCGATGTCGATGCCCTGTCCGAGGTCCTCTTCGATCCTGAGCACTGGCCGGCGTTCAGACTGCCGGCAGAAGACAGCCCCGGAGCCGTGGTGATCTACCGCAACCTTGATGGCGATTACGGCACCGACTACCTCCTCACCCATCCAGGCAGAAGCTACGCCGAGCAGATCGCCAGCTGGGACGGAGATTTCTCGGGTACTGGGCTGACATGGCACGAACTGATCCGGATTGCTGAAAGCCCGTCGCTTGCGGACGAAGGCGTCCAGGACGTGGCCACCCGCTTTCTGCTGCTGCTTCCCCTCCTCACCGACCCGGACGTGCCGGAAACAGCACCAGTAAGGCTTGTCGCCGCCCTGACCGCAGTCGGCGCGCCGCAAGACACCGCCTCCATCGCGGCGGAGCACCTCCTGGCCCATCTCGCGAAGAGATCTCAGCACGACCCCACGTGGGCGTCTCCGCTGAGCGGCAGCTGAGAGGTGTGCCGAGTACCAGTCAATCCATGCCGATCTTGGTACGGCTGGTGTGATCACGGCGTCGGAATCTTCCTGGACAGCGGTGGTGGTGAACGCTCACCGTCCGTGCGGCGGGCATGGCGGGCAGAGGGGGGCCGGGCAGGTCGTCTTCGTGGGCTGCCGGGACGAGCTCGGCAGCCGTGTTCTCCGCGGGGCCGACGGGCGCCAGTGCCATGAACTTCGCCGGGGCCCCCGGCCAGGAATCAGGCTCGCCGCATCCCGTAGACGCAGGTCCGGTAGGGCATCTCGAGACTGTCGCGGCCGGCCAGGGCGGGGTCGGTGGCAGTGAACGCACCGATCTCCAGGTCCAAGCGGGCCCGTTCGGCGGCGTCGGCGGTCAGGTAGGAGGAGCGGGAGCGCACCAGGTCGACCAGCCGGTCCGTCGGGAGGGTCACGGTGTGCTCGGTCAAGCCACGTTCGGGTTCGGTGAACCATGGCTGCAACGGCCCGTACGGCCAGGCGCTCTCCAGGCCGTATCCCTCGTTGCCGACGATGCCGGAAAGCGCGGCCACCCATGGGGTGCGGTCGTCACGGATGTTCCACAGCGCGGCGAAGACGCCGTCCTCGCGCAGCACCCGGTGAATCTGCGGCAGAGCGTCCTGCGGAGTGAACCAGTGGTATGCCTGCCCCACCACGACGGCGTCGACGGACGCGTCCGGCAACGGGATGTCCTCGGCGCTGCCGGCGAGCACCTGGGTGCCCGGGTGGCGTTCGGCGGCCATGGCGCGCATCTGCTCGTCCGGCTCGACGGCGATCACCTCGTGGCCGACGGCGCGCAGGGCGCCGGTCAGGAGCCCGGTACCCGCCCCCAGGTCCAGGACGCGCAACGGCTCGGCGCCGACGGCCCACGTGACTGCCTGCGCTGGATAGGTGGGCCGGATCGAGTCGTAGAGGCGGGCGGCGGAACCGAAGGACAGCGCGGGGCTGGACATGCTCGTCTACCTACCCGGACCTGGTCGGCAGTACCCGCGCCACGGCAGCCCGAGCACACCCCGGTGGCCGCGGGCCGCGTGCCCCGTCACCCGAGCGGCTGGGGGAGGGGCTGTTCGGCTGTCTGGTCGCGCGGGAGCGAACTTTTCGGCCTGTCGAGGGGTTGGTGTGCGCGGACGGTCCGGTGCCCGCGCGGTGGCCGACCACCGGCGCGGGCACGGTGCCTGTACGAGGGGTGGCCGCAGTGCCGCGCGATCCCGACACGAAGCTGGCGGACAGCGCGGTCGGCCGCCATCCGGATCGCCGGGCCGCGCAACTGCTGACCGATCCCGCGTTCACCGTGTGGGCCCAGACCATGACCGCGGAGACCGCTCATCAGTGCGCGACGACCTGTCGGAGTGCGTGGCTGAGAGGTTCGAGGGGCCGGACTGCGTGCGCTTCCTCGACGGCACCGTCCATCCGACCGGGGGAGCCGGTTCGGGGATTGCGCCCCGGCGGGAACGGCGGCGGGCGAGGCGACAGGGTACCTGTACGACAGGGCCACGCATTAGCCGGAAAGCTGAGCAGAACTGGAGGAGTGGAGTGAATCCGATGCAACAGAGCGACGAATGGACCGAGTTGGCATACAAGGGCCTGGGTGGAGCGCCGCTATGGGTTGTGATCGGCCTCCTCGTCCTGGGGTTGGCATGGGCCGCAGTCGCGGCATCGAGGAGGGGCAGGTGACCGGATCCGGCACACGCCTGCAGCGGAGGGCTTCGGCGTCATCGAGCCTTACGAGGCTCCCGTGCTGTTGAGTGGAACTCGACGTTTCGTGTGACGCGCGGGGCGAGAAGACGGTCAGGTCGATGCCGCGCTCGTCCCTCAGCTCGTCGGGAGAGGGCGCGGCCGAGGGGTCGCCCACGGCGGCGATCTGGCGCTTGCGCCACTCCTCCAGGGCGGGCGGCGCGGTGGTGTGGTGCCCATGGGAGGGCGGGCCGGTCAGGATGTGACGCTCAGTCCGTCAGGGTCCGGGAGAGCACCTCACGCTGCAGCGGACGCACCAGCGCGTACAGCTCGCGGCCACGGGCGGTGGGCGCCACCCACACCCCGCGCCGGTCCTCGCGGCACACAGTGCGCTCCAGCAGGTCCTCGCGCTCCAGGCGGCCCAGCAGCCGGGAGAGCGCGCTCTGGCTGAGGTGGACCCGCTCGGCGATGTCCTGCACACGGCAGGGGACGCCCGGTCCGTCCGGCGTCCCCGACACCAGGACCTCCAGCACCTCGAAGTCGCTGGCGCACAGCCCGTGCGGATGCAGTGCCCGGTCGATCTCGCAGACCGTACGGGAATGGAGCGCGAGAATGCCGCGCCACCGTTGCTCCAGCCGCGCACCGGCCGTGTCCGCTGCCATGGGGCCCATCGTAGGTCGGCGTCGTCCGGCGGGGGAGACCCCGGAAGCGCCCGATCGGACGGGGCGTCAGCCGGGTCGCCGGGCGGACACCCGGCGGGCGTCGCGCGGGCTCACCACGTCCCGGTCGAACGTCTCAGACGACGGCCGGCCCCTCGCCGGGGCGGTCCTGGACCAGGCCCACCGGGTTGCCGTCCGGGTCCCGCACGGTGGCGACCAGCTTGCCGGCGCCGACGTCGCGGACGTCCTGGACCACCTCCGCCCCCGCGGCCAGCACCGCGGCCAGCGTGGCCCGCAGGTCCTCGACGTGCCAGTAGGGGACGGGACCGGTCAGCCCGGCGTCGTGGCCGTGCGGGTCCAGCCCGATCTCCACCTCGGCCCCCTGCCCGTCCGCCGTGCGGAACCCGGTCCAGTTGGTCCCCTCGACGTGCGGCTCGACGCCGAGCAGCGCGCGGAACAGGGCCTTGGCCCCGTCCGGGTCGCCGACGGGGTAGACGATGGTCCTCAGGCAGGGCTCCATGCCCCCATGCTCCCCGTCCGCGCGGCGGCGCGCATCCGGCGTACGCCCTCCCGGACAGCCGCCGCCTCCCGCCCGGCCGGTCACCCCGGGGTGACCGCCACCTTGCCGGCCGGCCACTCCGGTACGACCGCCACGTCGCCGCCGGTCACCCCGGGACGACCGCCACCGAGGTAGAGCAGTGCCGCAGCACCGTCCGCGTCACGCCGCCGATCCGCCCGCGCGCCCCGCCGCGGCCCACCACCAGCAGGGAGGCGTCCGCCGCCGCGTCGACCAGCCGTGACGGCGCAGCGCCGAACCCCGTGCGCACCGTGACCCGTACCGACGGGTGACGTTCCCGCCACGGCGCCAGCACCGCGCGCAGTTCCTGTCCCGCCCGCCGCTCCAGCTCGCGGTCCTGTGCCGGATCCGCCCCGGGCGGCCGTCGCCAGGCGTGCACCACCTCCAGCCGGGCATGCCGTCGCGCCGCCTCGCCGAAGGCGAAGGCCACCGCGCCGGCCGCCGGTCGCCGCGGGTCCAGGCCCAGCACCACGTCCGGCGAGGGCTCGCCGTCCCACGACGGTCCCGGCACGCCCGAGGAACCTCCGGCCTCCGGCCCGCCCGGGGACCGCGCCAGCACCACCGGACCGCTCGCCCCCGCCACCACCGCCAGTGTCACCGGACCGAGCAGCCACACGTCCTCGCCGCCGTCCGGACTCCCGGCGGCCCGGGACCCCAGCACCAGCGGGCACCCGTGCGAGGCCGCGTCCAGCAGCGCGGACGCCGGCGCCTCGCGCACCTGCTCGAACGTGACCCGCAGTCCGGGCCGCCCGGCGGTCAGCCGCTCCGCGGTCTCCCGCAGCACCCGCTGCGCCCACCGGCGCCGCGCCGCCTCCACCTCCGGGTCGCCGCCGCGATCCTCACCCGCCGCCGCGTACGGCTGCCAGGGGCCCGCGTGCACCAGCCGTACCGGACGCTCCCACAACTCGGCCTCCCGCGCGGCCCAGTCGGCGGCCGTGAGGCTCTCGGGCGAGCCGTCCACGCCGACGGTGACGGTTCGGGGCATGATGCGCGCTCCTGGGCTCTCCTCGCGGGGACACGGGCGTCCTGTTCCGGCACGGTGGAACGATCACGGTGTCAGGACGGGCCCGCCCGGCGTAGGGCCGACCGGCCCCTTTCCTCGGCCCCCCGGTGACGGCGCTAGGCTCGAGCACCGACATGAGTGACACCCCCGCCCCGGACGCCCCCCTGCCGGACCCCTCCGGACGCCGCGCCGCCTCCCGCACCGGACCGCCGCGCGCACCCCGGTTCCCCCGCGCCTGGCGTGCCGACGCACCCGTGGTCCTCGCGGTCGCCCTCGGCGGCGCGCTGGGCGCGAGCGCCCGTTACGCGGCCGTCCTGCGCTGGCCCGCCGCCGCGGACGCCTTCCCGTGGGCGGTCTTCTGGGTCAACGTGAGCGGCTGCGCGGTGATCGGCGCCTTCACCGTGCTGGTCACCGAAGGGGCGCGGACGCCGCATCCGCTGCTGCGCCCCTTCTTCGGCACCGGGGTGCTCGGCGGCTACACCACCTTCTCCACCTACGCGCTGGACGTCCACCGGCTCCAGGACGCCCGGGAGCCGCTGGCGGCCCTCCTCTACCTCGCCGGCACGCTGCTCGCGGCCCTGGCCGCCGTCCTCCTGGGCACGGCGGCCGCCCGGCTCGCACTGCGCGCGAGGAGGCCGCGGTGAACTGGCTGCTGGTGATCGCCGGCGCCATGGTGGGCGCCCCGCTGCGGTACCTCACCGACCGCGCCGTGCGGCTGCGGCTGAGGCCGGACGCGGTCTTCCCGTGGGGCACCTTCACGGTCAACGTCGCCGGCTCGCTGGTGCTGGGCCTGCTGACCGGAGCCGCTGTGGCCGGGGCGGCGGGGGAGCACCTGCAACTGCTGCTCGGCACCGGGCTGTGCGGGGCGCTCACCACGTACTCCACCTTCTCCTGGGAGACGCTGCGCCTGGCCGAGGAGGGCTCACCGGTCCTCGCGGCCGGCAACGCCCTCGGCAGCCTCGTCGCGGGACTGGCCGCGATGTACGCGGGCGTGGCCCTGGGCGACGTGGTGTGGGGCTGATCCGGCTCCGTCCGGCGCGGGTCCCTCGCCGGGCCGGCCGGGCGCCCGCGGAGTACCGTGGGAGCAGGGGGCCGAGGAGGTGCGGCATGACCACGGCCACCACTGTCTCCGCCCGGGACATCCCCCGTACTCCCGCCGTCCAGGCCCGCAGGGTCAACGCGGCGGAGATACGGGCCTCCGTAGACCTACTGGGCTCACTGCCGCCCGAAGCGTGGTCACGACCGACCGCCTGCACCGGGTGGACCGTGCGGGACATGGCCGCCCACGAGGTCGGCCAGTGCGAGGAACTGGTCAAGCCCTGGCTGATGTTCACCCGCGTCCGGCGGGCGCGGGCCGAACACCCCGGCCTCGGCGCCCTCGACGGGCACAACGAGGTCCAGATCGAGGACCGCGCCGACATGCCGGGGGAGCAACTTGCCGAGGAACTGGACCGGTTCGGCTCCCGCGGCGTGCGCTCGCTGGGCCGGATGCCCGTCGCGGCCCGCCGCCGGCTGCGCACCAGCATGATCTTCCCGGAGGGCCGGACGCTGCCCGAGGACTCGATCGAGTACCTGCACGACGTCCTGGTGGCCCGCGACCCGTGGATGCACCGGGTGGACATCTGCGACGCGACCGGGGCGGAACTGGTCCTGGGCGCGCACGACCAGGAGGTCGTGCGGCAGATCCTGCTGGACCTGGCGCTGGGCTGGACGGGGCCGCCCTGTCAGCTGGAGCTGTCCGGCCCGCTCGGGGGCAGCTACCGGATCGGCGACCTCGCCGGTCCGCCGGCGGTCACCCTGCGGGCCGACGCGGTCGTCCTCGCCCGGCACCTCTCGGGGCGTCCGGCGCGCGGGGAGATCGAACTCGACGGCGACGAGGAGACCGCCGCCGCCCTCGCCGCCGCCCGCGTCATCTTCTGACCTCACGGCCACGGCGCCCGATCTGGCGACCGTGTTGTCCCCGGCCGCCGCAGCCGACGTGACGCCCGCCGTGTGTGACGCCGGCCGTGTCCGGCCCGGCCGCCGGGAGGCGTCACCCGTCCGCGTGCCGGGCCCGGCGACGGCGCGCGCCGACCACTGTGGCGCCCGCCGCCACCGCCGCCGCGCAGCCGCCCAGCAGGGCGGTCCGCCACCCCACGCCGCCGTCGCCCGCGACCGCCGCCGCGTGCTCCGTGGCGGGACCGGGCCGGTGCGAGGCCGGGGGGCCGGCCGCGACGGGAGGCTCGAGGGACCCGACTGGGCGGACCCGTCCCGCGGCGTCGAAGCCCCAGTCCAGCAGGGACCGCGCCTCCTCGTACACGGAGCCGGGGGTGTCGTCCTGCGGGTTGAGCACCGTGACCACCAGAGTCCGTCCGCCCCGCCTCGCCGCCGCGATCAGCGTGTTGCCCGCCTTGCTGGTGTACCCGTTCTTCACCCCGATCGCCCCGGGGTAGGCCTCCACCCCCAGCGCCCCCGTCAGCAGCCGGTTGGTGTTCTGGATGTCGTACACGCCCCGTCGGCCCGGGAACTTCGCCACAGCGGTCCGGCAGTACTCCGCGAACCGCGGGTCGTTCAGTCCCGCCCGCCCGAACACCGCCAGGTCGTACGCGGACGAGACCTGCCCCGGCGCGTCGTACCCGTCCGGCGTGACCACGTGGGTGTCGCGGGCGCCCAGTTCCTCGGCGGTCTCCCGCATCCGGGCCACCGCCGCCGCCGTGCCGCCCGCCATGGCGGACAGGACGTGCACCGCGTCGTTGCCGGAGCTCAGGAAGACGCCCCGCCACAGGTCGCCCACCGCGTAGTCCCGCCCCGCCTCGACCCCGACCAGGCTGCTGCCCTCGCCGACCCCGGCCAGCTCCGCGTCGGTCGCCCGGTGACGGCCCTCGGGGACCCGGGGGAGCAGCGCGAGCGCGAACAGGGTCTTGAGGGTGCTGGCCGGCGGGAGCGCGCGATGCGCGTCGTGCGCGGCGAGCACGTCGCCGTTGCGGGCGTCCGCGACCACCCAGGAGAGCGCCGTCACCTCCGGGACCCGTGGCGCGCCGCCGGTCAGCCGCACCTGGGTGCCCGAGGTCCGCAGCGGGTCCGGCGGCGCCGCCGTCGGACTCGGCGCCGGCGCCCCCGCCCCCACCGCGAGCAGGGCGCACGCGGCGACGGTGACGCGGCGGGCGCGACCCGAACCGGACCTCCATGAGAAAAGTGCGCTTTTCATATGAACAACGTAGGAATGGGGTGCTGCGGCGCGCCGCACGCCACGGCCGGATCGGGCCGAGCGACACCCGGATGCCGTACGGCCGCCGTTATGCTCCGAGAATGTCCGCTCCGAAGGCGCACGCCCCAAAGGCCGTCCCGCAGACGACCGCTCCGCGGGGGCCGACGCTCGGTCAGCTCGCCGTCCAGGCGCTGTCCTCCGTCGAGCACGGCTACGACCTGCTGGCCCCGATGTTCGACCACACCTCGTTCCGCACCCCCGACCGCTTCCTGCGGGCGACACGGGACGCCCTGGCGCCGCTGGGGCCCTTCGCGGACGGCCTCGACCTGTGCTGCGGCACCGGCGCCGGGCTCGGCGTCCTGCGGGACCTGTGCCCCCGAAGCGTCACCGGCGTGGACCTCAGCGCCGGCATGCTGGACCGCGCCCACCTCGCCGCCCCGTGGGCGGACCTGGTCCGCGCGGACGCGCGCGACCTCCCCCTCGCCCCGGAGTCGTTCGACCTGGCGGTCACCTTCGGCGCCCTGGGCCACTTCCTGCCCCGCGACCTGCCCGCCCTCCTCGGGCAGGCGTTCACCGTGCTCCGCCCCGGCGGACGCCTCGCCTTCCCCCTGCCCGGGCCTCCCCGCCCGGGATCCCGGCAGGCCCTGGGGCTGCGGGCCTTCGACACGGCCATGCGGATCCGCAACGCCGTGTGGCGCCCGCGGTTCGTCATGTACTACCGCGTCCTGACCTTCGGGACGCTGCGCGACGCCCTCGCCCGGACCGGGTTCGCCGTGGAGACCTACGCGATGCCGGAGTTCGGCCGCCGCGAGGACGGCAGCCCGCGCTGCCGCCTGGTCGTCGCCACCCGCCCCGCGGTACCCGCTCAGTCCTCCGGCGAGGCGGGACCGCCCGACGGCCCGGCGTTGTAGCGCTCCAGGTAGGCGGCGAAGCGGACCAGGTCCTCCTCCGGCCAGCCGTTCAGCCGTTCCTTGAACGCGGCCCGCCGGCGCTCGGTCACCCGGGCGAGTATCCGGCGCCCCGCCTCGGTGAGCTGCAGCACCTGCACCCGCTGGTCCTCCGTGTCCTGGCGGCGCTCCACCAGACCCTCGCGCTCCAGCACCGCGACCTGACGGCTGACCGTGGACTTGTCCAGCGCGTAGTACTCCGCCAGGTCGGTGGCGCGGCAGCCGGAGCCCTCCTCCAGGTGCCCCAGCAGCGCGAACGAGACCAGGGACAGTTCCGGATGCAGCCGGCCGGCCAGGGCGCGCGCCCGGCGGGCGAACGACGTCATCTCGCGGTGGATCGTCTCGATCGCCACATCGGCGCCAGAGTTCACGGGAACCTCCTCACGTTCTGGTTGCAGAATACAACCACGGCGGCCGGAGGTGGGAGACCAGGCACCGCCACGGCGCGGACAATGCGGATGCCCGGCCGGGGGGCGCTGGGTAGGGTGGCCGCGCCCGAGCGGGTCCGCCGCCCCGCCGCCCGCCACCGACAGCCGCCCCGTCGCCACCGCCACCGACAGCCGAGGCCGATGACAACTCCCCGGACATCATCCCCCGTTCCGCCGGCCGCCCCGGACGCCGTGGTCGCCGCGCTGCGCGCCGCGGGCTGCGTCTTCGCCGAGGAGGAGGCCGCTCTTCTGGCCGCCGCGGCGGACACGCCGGACCGGCTCGCCTCCCTGGTGGCCAGGCGCGCGGCCGGGGAGCCGCTGGAACACGTCGTCGGCTGGGCCGAGTTCCGCGGACTGCGGATCGACGTCGCCCCGGGGGTCTTCGTGCCGCGCCGCCGCACCGAGTTCCTGGTCGGGCGCGCCCTGGCGCTCGCGCCCGCGGCGAGGGTGGTCGTCGACCTGTGCTGCGGGTCGGGTGCGCTCGGGGCGGCGCTCGCCGCCGCGCTGCCCGGAGCGGAGCTCCACGCCGCCGACATCGATCCCGCCGCCGTGGACTGCGCCGGGCGGAACCTCGCGCCCTGGGGCGGCCGGGTCCACCACGGGGACCTGTTCGCCGCCCTGCCCGCGGGCCTGCGCGGACGCGTCGAGATCCTCGTCGCCAACGTGCCCTACGTGCCGAGCGCGGACATCCGCCTGCTGCCCGCCGAGGCGCGCGAGCACGAACCGTCCGCCGCCCTGGACGGCGGCCCCGACGGACTCGCCGTGCTGCGCCGGGTGGCCGGGGGTGCCCCCGCCTGGCTCGCCCCCGGCGGCTGCCTGCTCGCCGAGACGAGCGGCCGTCAGGCCCCGGCGGCGCGGCGGGCCTTCGCGGAGGCCGGTCTGATTGCGGGGGTGGCGGTCTGCGAGGACAGCGAGGCCCATGTGATCACCGGTGTGCTCCCGGCCGCGACGCCCGCCCGCTGACGGGCGGGGCTCCCGAGGGCGGGTGCGCTGACCTCACGACATGCGTTGCGCGGGCCTCACGACATGCGCGGGCCTCACGACACGCGCGACCTCACGACATGCGCGGGCCCCGCGACCGCGCGGGCCCCGCGACACGCCTGGGCCGCCGTCCGGCTGTCCTGCCGGGCGGCGGCCCAGGTGCGGCGCCTTCGGAGAACCGCTCAGAATCGGTGCGGCCTGGCCCGGCGGCGCAGGTACCAGGCGCCGCCGCCGACCCCGGCGGCGACCAGAGCGCCGCCCGCGACCAGGGTGAGGGTGGTGTGGTCCTTCACGGCGCCGCCGATGCCGCCCATCACGCCGCGCGTGGGGGAGGCGGTGGCCGACACGGTCGGAGTCGCCGTGGAGGTCGGGGTGGACGTGGGCGTGGCTGTGGGCCGGGCGCCCGAGACGATGACGGACTGGGTGCCCGCCGTGCTGTTGTTCGAGCACCGGACGATCACCGTGTAGGTGCCGGGGGAGACGCTCGACCAGGCCGCCGACTGGCTGGTGGCCGAGCCCGACAGGGCGACCTGACGGCCCTCGGCGAACGTGTTCTGGGTGCTGTTCAGCAGCGAGGCGGTGCCCCAACTGCCGTTGGTCTGGGTGCAGGCGCTGGTGGTGACCGCGACGGTGGTGCCGCTGGTGCTCACGGAGATGCCCGGGGCGGCGACGGCCGACCCTGCGAAGGCGAGCGGCAGGGTGGCGGCGGCCACGGTCAGGCCTGATCGGACGATGACGCGAGGTGTACGCATGGGTCTGACCTCCGGCGGCACGGCTGGCGGACATTCCTGGCGCCGCCGAGGATCGGGAGGCCCGTACCGCCCTCGGGGACAGCCAACGTCCCCGGCGCGCCGGGCGCACCCGGGGAGCACCCGGACAGGTGACGCCCCGCGGAGGGACCCGCACCGGTGGCACACCGGTGGCCCCTGCCTCACCGGCCGGTGGTCACCGTCCGCTCCGGCGAGAAGCCGCCCCACGTGCCGTCCGGAAGCTTCGCGCGCAGGCGCACCCGGTGGGTCTCCCCGGCCTCCCCGCCGAGGTAGAAGCGGTGGGTCGCCCGGCCGTCCGGGGCCTCGCCGCCCCACACCAGCGTGGTGGCCGGCCGCCCGTCGAGGTGGATCCGGTACTCGGTGATCACGCCGTCGGCCGGCGGCGGCTCCCAGGAGATCTCCAGGTGCCAGGCGCCGTCCGCCCGCACCGCCTTCGCGCGGAACGCGGCGGGGGCCGTGGCGCGCCCGTCGTCCTCCTTCGCCCCGGTGGTGGCGACCCGGACCCGGCCGCCGGCGGGGGAGAGGTTCCCGGCCGCGTCCCTGGCCCGCACCGTGAAGGAGTAACGGGTCCCGGGGCGCAGGCCGGTGACCACCGCGGCGGTCTGCGCGCCGCCCACGCTGTGGATCTTCGTCGAGCCCTGGTGGATCTCGTAGGAGACCACCTCCTGGTCGTCCGTGGCCGCCTCCCAGGACAACTGCGCCGCCCGGCTGCCCACGGCGCGGCCCTCCAGGCGCTTCGGCGCTGACGGCGCACGGGTGTCGGCGGCGCCGGCGGCGGGGGTGGTGGCCCGCACGACGGCGCTGCGCGGGCCCAGCCGGCCGTCGGCGGAGCGGGCCCGCACATGGAAGGTGTAGGCGGTGTCCGCCTTCAGCCGCACCACGTCCGTCATGTGCTCGGAGGCGGCGACCTCCTTCACCTTGGCGGAACCGCGGTACACCTCGTAGGCCTCCACCCGGGAGCCGTTGTCGGCCACCCGGCTCCACATCACATGCACGCTGGTGGCGCTGCCCGCCTGCGCGGTGACGCCGGCCGGGGCCGCGGGGAGCCGCCCGCCGTCCTCCTCGCCGGCGGTCGCGCCCCAGCCGCACGACGTGGTCAGGACCGCGATGAGCAGGGCGCCGCAGCACCGGGCCGCCCGACGGGGAACGCGCTCCGCACCAGCCATACCGAACCTCCGCCGACAGGACACGAACATTGGTCCGTACCAATATGCGCACGCTGACGCGGGCACATCAAGAGTCCGGCCGTTGACCCGGCGGGCACAGCTGTACGTATGCTGAACCCCCTTGCGGCCGGGCCGACCTGACGGCGGGTCGGCCGACGGCCGCCGGCGCGGATCCGCTGTCGTCGCTGTTCACGCGCCGGGCGGGGAGCGGGGGCCGGGACGAGGCGCAGGTCCGTCCCGGCCCTCCCTCGTGCCCCGCTCCCGCTCGTGGCCGGCCCTCCCGCGTGCCCGGGCGCGCGGCCCTGGGAGACCTCTGCCGTCTCTTCACGATCTCTTCCGGCCGCACCTGCCGTCGCGGTGTTCACCTGGGAGCGCGGGGGTGATGAGATGTTCGGACCTTGGCCGGCCCGGCGGGACCGCCGGGCCACCGTACGGAGGAGTGAGAACGATGCGGGTGCCCATGACCATCGCGGACTTCCTCGACCGGGCGGAGGCGGGCTTCGCCGCCGGCCCCGGGGTGGTGGACGAGCTCGACCAGCCGGCCCGGCCCGTGCCGCCGAGCACCTACGGCCGCTTCGCCGAACGGGTGCGCGCCTGGCAGGCGGGCTTCGACGCGCTGGGCGTCGCCGAGGGCGAGCGGATCGCCGTGGTCAGCCACAACTCGGCCCGGCTCCTCGAACTGCTCTTCGCGGTACCGATGAGCGGACGGATCTGCGTGCCCGTCAACTTCCGCCTGCGGCCCGACGAGGTCGACTACATCGTCCGCCAGAGCGGAGCCTCGGTGCTCCTGGTGGATCCCGAACTCGACGCCGAGCTCGCGCAGGTCTCCGTCCGCCACCGTTTCGTTCTCGGCGAGGAGACCGAGCGGACGCTGATGCGCTTCGACGTCGAGCCGCGCCCCTGGTCGGAGCCGGACGAGAACGCCACCGCCACCATCAACTACACCTCCGGCACGACCGCCCGCCCCAAGGGCGTCCAGCTCACCCACCGCAACATCTGGGTGGACGCCCTCACCTTCGGCCTGCACACCCGGGCCTGGGAACGCGACGTGTACATGCACGTCCTGCCCATGTTCCACTGCAACGGCTGGGGCATGCCGTTCGTGATGGCCGGCCTCGGCGTGCCGCAGATCGTCCTGCGCAAGGTCGACGGCGCCGAGATCCTGCGCCGCGTCGAGCGGCACGGCGTCACCCTGATGTGCGGCGCCCCCGCCGTGTGGAACGCGGTCCTCGACGCCGCCGCCGACTGGGAGGGCGAGATCCCCGGCCGCGACCGCGTGCGCATCGTCTGCGCGGGCGCGCCGCCGCCCAGCCGCACCATCCAGCGGGTGAACGAGGAACTCGGCTGGGAGTTCCTGCAGATCTACGGCCTCACCGAGACCGCGCCGCTGCTCACCTTCAACCGCTCCCTGCCCGGCGACGACGCCCTGCCCGCCGAGCAGCGCGCCCACCGGCTGTCCCGCGCCGGGCTGCCCACCCTCGGCACCCGGCTGAGGGTCTCCGGCACCGGCGAGGTGCTGGCCCGCTCCAACACCGTGATGGAGGGCTACTGGGAGAAGCCGGAGGCCACCGCCGACGCGCTGGACGACGGCTGGTTCCACACCGGCGACGGGGGCTTCCTCGACCCGGACGACGGCCACCTCACCATCTCCGACCGCAAGAAGGACGTCATCATCACCGGCGGCGAGAACGTGAGCTCCATCGAGGTCGAGGACGTGATCTTCAGCCACCCGGCGGTCGCCGAGGTCGCGGTGATCGGCGTGCCGCACGAGAAGTGGGGCGAGACGGTCAAGGCGCTGGTGGTCCTCGCCGAGGGGGCCCGCGCGGAGGAGGCCGAGATCATCGCCCACTGCAAGGAGCGGGCGGCCGGGTACAAGGCGCCCACCAGCGTCGAGTTCCGCGACTCCATCCCGCGGACCGCCACCGGGAAGATCCAGAAGTTCAAACTGCGCCGGCCCTACTGGGAGGGAGCCGACCGCGGCGTCAACTGACCGGGTAGCCTGCCCGTTCATGAACACTCTCGACGCCCTGGCCGCCGCCCCGTACGTCTCGGTCACGACGTTCCGCAAGGACGGGCGGGCGGTGGCCACCCCCGTCTGGGTGGTGCCGGACGGGGAGGGCGCCCTGGCGGTGTGGACCAGGGCGGACAGCGGCAAGGTCAAGCGCCTCCGGCGCGACGGCCGGGTGACGGTGGCCCCGTGCGACTTCCGCGGCAACCTCCGCGGCGAGGCCGTCGAGGCCCGCGCCCGTCTGGGCACGCCCGAGGAGACGGCGCGGGTCCGCCGGGGCATCGCCCGCAAGTACGGGCTGACGGGCCGCCTGACCCTGCTCGGCAGCCGGTTGCGCGGGGGGCGCGACGCCACGGTCGCGGTCCTGATCGGCCCGGCGGACTGATCCGGCGCCGTGCGGGACGCCCGGGGCGGGCGTCCCGGTCCGGCGTTGTCGGTGGGGTGCGGCAGCATCGGGAGCATGAGTCCGTTGCTGTTGACCGACGTCGAGCAGGCGATCCGCGCCAGTTGGAGCGCCGAGACGTGCACCCCCGAGTACCGGCCGCACTGGCGCCCGGACAACCCGGCCCGCGACCAGTGCGGCGTCACCGCGCTGGTCCTCCACGACCTGCTGGGCGGCGAACTGATCCGCGGTGAGGTCCACGCCGACGGCCGGTGGACCGACTACCACTGGTGGAACCGCCTCGGCGCGGGCGTGGAGATCGACCTCACCCGCGAGCAGTTCGGCCCCGACGAGACCGTCACCGGCGGCCGGGTGATCGCCCGCCCCGCGGAGATCCGCCGCTGCCGCGAGGAATACGAACTCCTGCGCGCCCGCGTCCTGCGCAAACTCGGCGCGCCCGCCACCACCCCTTGACCGCGCCGCGCGGACTCCCAACCGGCCCCCGCGGTGCGAACGCCGGACCGGCCGATACTCCTGACCGCGTGGCGCACGGCCGGGCCGGCCCGCTGCACGGCGCGCAGCCGCACCGATCGACCGCGCGGCGCACGGCCGGAGCGGCCGACCTGCCTCACCGGCCGGCCCCGGGCCTCTGCCCTGGGCAGAGGCGGACGACAGCCGGGCGGGGCGCCGGGAGGATGGGCGGCATGACCGTCGTCTCCGTACGCCGCCTCGACCTCGGGTACTTCGTCCGCCCCGCCGCCGAGACCGGGGGTCCCGAACCCCGGGTGGAACCGGTGCTGGCCTATCTGGTGCGTCACGCACGCGGACTGCTGCTCTTCGACACCGGCATGGGCGACGCCGGCCCCGCCACCGAGGCCCACTACCGTCCGCGCCGCAGGTCCCTGCCCGAGGCGCTCGCCGCTGCCGGCGTCGGCCCGGGGGATGTCGACCTGGTGGTCAACTGCCACCTGCACTTCGACCACTGCGGCGGCAACCGCGGTCTCACGGGGCGATCGGTCGTGGTGCAGAGGACCGAGCTGTCCGCCGCCCGGGCCGGCGGGTACACCGCGGACCACCTGGTCGACTTCCCCGGCGCGCGGTACGAGGAACTGGACGGCGAGGCGGAGCTCTGGCCGGGCGTTCACGTCCTCCCGACTCCCGGCCACACCGAGGGGCACCAGTCCCTGGCGGTGACGACCTCCGCCGGCGTCGTCGTGGTCGCCGGACAGGCGTACGACCTCGCCTCCCACTTCTCCGCGGACCACCTGGCCCGTCGCGCCGCCCTCGACGGCACGGAACCTCCTCTGCCTTTCCACCGTCCATGGATGGACAGGATCGCCGCCCTCGCACCCCGGCGGGTGCTCTTCGCCCACGACTGCGCGGTCCGGGAGCCGGGGGACGAGGGGGCGGCTACCGTGTGAGACCTGGACCTGCCAGGCGGAAGGAGTCCGAGATGCCGTACCGGATGCGAGGCCGTGGCCCCGCCCTGCTGGCCGCCACCTGCCTGCTGCTGGCCGCCTGCGGGTCGGTGGAGGCGTCCCAGCCGGACGGGGCGTCCCTCTCGCCCTCGCCGCGATCGACGTCGCCGTCGGGTGAAGCGCCGAGTGAGCCGGGGGAGCAGGGCGGTGACGGGGCGACGCCGAGCGAGCGGCCCGAGACCGTCCGCCTCACCGTCTCCGGCGGGATCGCCGGCGTCCGCCGCTCCATCCTGGCGTCCACCGACGGCACCGTGGAGATCAGCGACCGCAAGGAGGGCGTCCGGGAGGCCGATCCGCTCAACGGCGTGGACCGCGACCGGCTGCGGGGCCTGCTGGAGAAGGTCGACTTCGCCGCGCTACCGCCCCGCAGCGTCGACGAGGGCGCCCGCGACATGTTCGTCTACACCCTGGAGCACGACGGCCACGCCGTCGTCACCGACCGCAGCGTTCCCCTCGGTGAGGCCGACGACCTGATCGGCCAACTGGAACGCTTCCTCGAGGAGCGACTCTGAGCACGCTGAACCTGTGGCGCCGCCACCTCGGCGCGGTGCCGGAGTCCGTCTGGGACCGGCGCGAGCTGCGCGTGCTGATCCTCGCCGACAACGACCTCACCGAGCTGTCGCCCGCCGTCGGCGGGCTCCGGCAGCTCACCACGCTCGACCTCGGCCACAACGCGCTCACCGAACTTCCGCCCGAGCTCGGGGAGTTGACCGGGCTCACCGGCTGCCTCTACCTCCACGACAACCGCCTGACCCGTCTGCCCCGCGAACTGGGCCGGCTGACCGCGCTGCGGCTCGTCAACGTCGGCGACAACCGCCTGGCCGAACTGCCCGACTCCCTCACCCGCATGGCCGCCCTGGTGGAACTGCGCGCTCAGCACAACGCGTTGACGGCGCTCCCCGAGCGGATCGGCGACCTCGCGAGGCTGCGGGAACTGTGGCTCAAGGGCAACCGCCTCACCGAACTCCCCGCCTCCACCTCCCGGTTGCGGGAGCTGAGGCACCTCGAGCTGCGCGACAACCTGCTCACCGAGGTCCCCGCCCCGCTCGCCGGCCTGCCCCTGCTGCGCACCCTCGACCTGCGGGGCAACCGGATCGGCCGCCTGCCCCCGTGGCTGACCGAACTCCCCTCCCTGGAGAAGCTCGACCTGCGGTGGAACGATCTCGTCGTCGACCCCCGTGACGACCCGGTGGCCGTCGCCCTGGAGCGGCGCGGCTGCGTCGTGGTGGCCTGATCGCGTCACCGGACCGACACAGTCTTGACTTCCCTCGCACTCCTGGCGTGAAGCTGTCCCGGTGACCGCACCTGGAACCGGCCGGGCCAGGCTGCCCAAGCTGCCCCCGGCCTACCGCCCCCTGTTCGCGCACCGGCCGTTCAGACGGCTGCTGTTCGCCTTCGCCGCGTCCGACTTCGGTGACGGGATGGCCGTGGTGACCGTGCCGTGGCTCGCCGTCCTGCTGGCGCCCGACGGGAACCGCGGGCTCTACGTCGGCACCGCGGTCGCCGCCTACGCGCTGCCCGGAGCCGTCGGCGCCCTGGTGCTCGGGCGGTGGATGCGCGCCTTCCCCGCCCGGCGGCTGCTGTTCGCCGACGCCGCGCTGCGGGCGGTCATGCTCGCCTGCGTGCCCCTGGCGTGGGTGCTCGGCGTGCTCACCCCCTGGCTGTACGTGGTGCTGCTGGCCTCCTCCTCCCTGCTGCACGCCTGGGGCAGCGCGGGCAAGTACACGCTGCTCGCCGACCTCCTGGCGCCCGAACGGCGGCTCGCCGCCAACGCCCTGGTCAGCTCCAGCGCCTCGGCCGCCATGGTGTTCGGTCCCGCTTTGGCCGGTGTGCTGATCACCGTGCTGAGCCCCGCCTGGATCATCGGCATCGACGCGCTGACCTTCGCCGTCCTCGCGCTCGGCGCGGTCAGGGTCCGCCCCGACGCCGCTGCCGACGAGCGGCCGGGCGGGACGGGCCGACCGGGCAGGGCGGGCGGGGCGGACGCCGCGGGCCCGGCGGGCGGCCCCGGCGGCAAGCCCTTCGCCGTCCTCGGCCTCTTCCGGCAACGGCCCGAGCTGCTCGGCATCCTGGTCCTCACCTGGTCCTTCTTCTTCCTCTACGGCCCCGTCGAGGTGGCCCTGCCGCTGCACGTCACCGAGGACCTGCGCCAGGGCCCGCACCTCCTCGGCCTGTACTGGACGCTCTTCAGCGCCGGAGCGGTACTCGGCTCGCTCGCCGCCGGAACGCTGCGGAGACTGCCGCTGTGGCCGACGGCGCTCGGTATCGTCGCCGGCTGGGGAACCGTGCTCCTGCCGTTCGGCTTCGGGGCGCCGCCCGTCGTCACCGTCACCTGTTTCGCCCTCGGCGGCCTGATCTACGGCCCGTTCACCGCACTGTCCTTCACCCTCTTCCAGGACCGCACCCCCGCGGCGTGGCTGACCACCGTGCTCGCCGTGCGGGGCGCCGCCCTGCTGGCGTCCTCCCCGACGGGCGCCGCGCTCGGCGGTCCCCTCACCGCCGCCCTCGGACCGCGCACCGTGCTGGCAGCCTCGGGGGCGGCCACCCTCGCCCTGGTGGCCGCCGCCCTCGTGGTCCGGCCGAAGGCCCGCCACGGCGGCCGGGAACCCGGCGAGGAACCCGGCGAGGACCTCGGCGCCGCCGAGGCCGCCTGACCCGGACGCCCCGCCCCCCGGTCACGCCCCGACAGGGGCCCCCGGCGCGTCCACGGACGGGTGGACCATGTCCTCCCCGCCCCGCGGGAGCCGGCGCGCCGCGAGCCACAGGAACGCCACCGCGTACGCGGCGAGCACGGCGAGGCCGGCCCACCACGCCAGCGGGAAGTACCCCGTGGAGGGCGCGTAGTGCGCGACCACATGGCGATGCTCGACCAGCGTCTGCTGCGCGGCGAAGCCCGCGGCGGGAGTGACCCGCAGCAGCCACCGGGACACCTCGTCGGACAGCAGCGGGACGGACGCCACCAGGTACGGGACCACGACCGTCAGGACCGCGGCGCCCAGCGCGAGCCAGGTGCGCCGCAGCAGGGAGCCGAGCGCCACCGTGAACACGGCCGCAAGGGCCAGGGCCGCGGCCGTGGCGACGACGACCCGCACCTCCGTGGACGCGGACACCGCCGGGACGGCGACGCCGTTGCTCTCCATGATCGCGACGCCGAGCGGCAGGACCACGCCCACCGCGAGCAGACCGGCAACGAACGGGACGGCACCGACGACCGCCGCCCTGGCCGCCAGGACCCGGCGCACGAGCGGTGTGCCGCGGTCGCGGGAGGCGGCGAACCGCACCGCGACGACCAGCACCGGCAGCAGCCCCAGCGGCAGCCCGACGAGCGTCCGCTCCACCGGCCGGGCCCCCTCGGTGTCGCGCGGCCCGATGTCGCCGATGCCGGTCACGGTGATCCGGCCGCCCTTCTCCACCGCCCCGGACGGCAGGTGGTCCTTCTCCCAGTCGGTCCGGTTCATCTCACCGACCGCGTCCCACCGCCAGCCGCCCGCGGCGGCGCCCTCCAGGCCGACATGGTCGAAGACGCCGGACGCCTGGGTGAAACGCACCTGTTGCGTGGCGCCGCCCAGCCCGGCGGGCCGCAGCGTCAGATCGCCGGGGGAGGCCGCGAACAGACCCACCTGCACGGCGGAGGGCAGACCCGGCAGTCGTGCGGCGCCCACCCTGGTCCACCGTTCGCCGTCCGGCGACTCGAAGCCGGTGACGGTGTCGCCCGCCCGCGTCAGCCGCAGCCAGCGGGGAGAGGTGGCCGAGACGCCTCCCGCGCGGCCCGCGACGTCGTGCCGGTAACCGTGCTGCATCCGCACGCCGTGGTGGCCGGAGAGCATCAGCGCCGCGTAGGGAGAGCCCTGCCGCACGCCGTCCTTGACGATGATCCCCGCCTTCGCCCAGGGCACCAGACCCGGGACGATCCGGTCGTGGTCCGGCGGCGGATAGGTGATCGTCCCGGTCATGGAGGTCATCCGGACGGTGATGCCGCCCCGCTCGCCCAGGTCGCGGTGCAGGAAGGAGAACTGGTCGTTGACGGGGGAGCCGTCCGGCCCGGTGGGCCGCGCCGGACACGGGTCGTCGCAGGAGACGCGGCCGCCGAAGGCCGGCAACAGCCCACCCGCGACGACGACCAGGACGAAGAACGCCAGGGCCGCCCACCGTGCCGGACGCCGGAACGCGGCCCACTCCCGACGGAGACACTTCTGGTTCGCAGTCATGGACCGGTTCTACGGACGCGGCCGTAACGGGGACCGAACCGCCTTTGTCATGCTGCTGTTAGGCGCGGCGGGGCATAGTGGGGCCCGCCGGACGCGAGGGGGACGACGACATGTACCAGCGGCTTCCGGGCGCGACCGTCGGACGGCGTTTCACCGTCCTCTACACCGCCGCCATCCTCGGCTCCGGGACGGTGCTGATCGCCCTCACCAACCTCATGTCGGGCGTACGGGAGAGCACCGTCGCCACCGGACCGCCCCCGGGCCGGCTGTCCGGCCCCGCCGCCGAGCAGCTCGTGGCGGACCTGCAGGGCCGCCTGGCCGAGGTGCACGCACAGCGCGACCACCAGCTGCTGGTCGGATCGCTGGTCGCGCTGGCGGTGACGGCGGGCGTCTCGCTCCTGCTCGGCCGGATCCTCGCCGCACGGGTCCTGCGCCCGCTGCGCCTGATCACCGCCGCGACCCGGCGGATCTCCGCGGAGAACCTGCACCAGCGGCTCGCCGTGACCGGACCCGCCGACGAGGTGAAGGAGCTCGCCGACACCGTCGACGGTCTCCTGGCCCGCCTCGAGGCCTCGTTCCTCGCGCAGCGCCGCTTCACCGGCAACGCCTCGCACGAACTGCGCACCCCGCTGGCGACGATGCGCGCGTCGCTGGACGTCGCCGTCGCCAAACCGGCGCCCGCCGCGGAGACCGTCGCGCTCGCCGAGCGGGTACGGGCCGAACTGGACCGGGTCGACCACCTGCTGGACGGCCTCCTGATCCTGGCCCGGGCACAGCACGAGGCGACCGCGGCCCTCGCCGACGCGGCCCCGGTCCCGCTCGGCGAACTGGCGCGGGAGGCGGTGCGCGCACGGGCCGGCGGAATCGCCGCGAAGGAGTTGACGGTCGAGGAAGGGACACGGCCGGACGTGCGGACCAACGGCAGCGCCGCCCTGCTGGCCCGGATGGTGGAGAACCTGGTCGACAACGCGATCATCCACAACCACCGGGGCGGCCTGGTCCGGCTGAGCACCGAGGACGACGGCGCACAGGTGCGGCTGGTGGTCGTCACCGGCGGGAGGCTCTTCGACCAGGCGCGGGTGGACCGGCTGGCCCAGCCGTTCGAACGACTGGGCGCGGACCGGACGGGGCCGGCGGGGAGTTCGGGACTGGGCCTGTCGATCGTCGCCGCGATCGCGGCCGCGCACGGCGGGCGCCTCGATCTGCTGGCCCGACCGGAGGGCGGTCTGCGGGTCACGGTGGAACTGCCGGCGGCCGCGGCCGTTCCCGGGAGCGTGACCCGGTGAGGATCCTGCTGGTGGAGGACGCCGGATCGCTCGCCGAGGTCGTCGCCGAAGGGCTCCGGGACCAGGGGATGGCCGTCGACGTCGCGTACGACGGACTCACCGCCGCCGCCAAGCTCGACCTCAACACCTACGACGTGGTGCTTCTCGACCGTGACCTGCCCGGCATCCACGGCGACACGCTCTGCCGGATGATCACCGAACGGGACGACCGCGCCATGGTGCTCATGCTGACCGCCGCGGGGGAGCCCGGCGACCGGGTCAGTGGCCTGACCCTGGGCGCCGACGACTACCTCGCCAAACCCTTCCACTTTCCCGAGCTGGTCCTGCGCGTCCGGTCCCTGGCCCGCCGACGGCCGGGCGCCCGGGCCCGGGTGCTGCGCGCCGCGGGCCTCGAGCTCGACCCGGTGCGCCGGACCGTGGTGCGCGACGGACGCCCCGTGGAGCTGTCCGTGAAGGAGTTCTCCGTGCTCGAGGCGCTGCTGCACGCGCGGCCCGGCTTCCTGAGCGCCGAGGCCCTGCTGGAACGGGTCTGGGACGAGAACGCCGACCCCTTCACCAACACGGTGGCCGTCACCGTCGGCCGGCTGCGGCGCAAGCTGGGCGGCCCGCCGGTCGTCCTGACGACACCCGGGGTGGGCTACCGCGTCGCCGGGCCCGACGACGCCGGGACCCCGCAGGGCCGTCGGCGCCCGGACGTGCCGAAGGGCCCCGGGCGGGGGAGCCCGGGGCCCTTCGGCTGAGGGAGCGCGGCGGAATCAGAAACGGTCGCCCTTCGGCTTGCCGCGCTGATCGGGGGTGCCGTGCGGCGGCGGACTGAACGGCTGGGCCGAGGTCCGCGGTGACACCGGCGAGCCGCCCGGCGTGCCGCCGGCCTCCGGACGGAGCCCGGACGGATCGCCCCCGGTCGGCTCGGCGCCGTCGCGGAGCTGATCCAGCCGGGCGGAGAGCACCTGGGTGGCGGGCACCCGGTGGGCGTGCTCCTTCTCGTGGGTCAGCAGCTTCTCCACCTGGTCCGACGTCAGCGAGCGGATCCGGCTCTCCAGGGAGCCGAGCGGCAGCTGGTCGTAGTCGGACAACGGAAGGTCCTCGCGGCCGGAACGGTCCATGATCACTCACTCGCTTCCCGCGTGAAGTACGGCAGGACATCGGCCTCGCGTCAGCGGTGGCCGCCGCCCCCACTGCCGAAGCCCCCGCTGCTGCCCTCGTTCCAGCGCGGGCGCGGCGGCTCCTCCTCGGAGGGGACGGTGCCCTGCTGGTCGAGCTGGTGCGGCGTGAGCCGGTCGTGGTCCGTGCGGGGAATGTCGTCCGCGTCCCGGGTCGAACGGTCCTCCCGCACCGGACCGCCCGGCGGCATCTTGGGCTGCTCCTCCGGCGTCGGCCTGCGCGGCTCACGCTGGCGGACCCGCCAGCCGAAGACGACCGCGCCGATCAGCGCCGCGGCCACGATCGCGCCGAGGATGAACGGAGCGAGGCCGCCGATCTGTCCCTCTTCCAGAGCGAAATCCACCCATTCATAGCTCATGGTTACTATCTACCCTCAATCGGTTGATATGAACCGATACGCGGCGTGTCTGCCGCCGGTACGTCGGTCATTCGCCTTCTCGTGCGGCGCGGGTCCGCGCGTGGTTCCCCCGGCGGATCGCGTCGAGCAGCTCGGGCGGCCTCCTCGGAGGAGCGCTCCACGGTGGACGGCAGTTCCTCACGGCCGGGCAAGCGGACCACTCCTTCCCTCCGTCGGTCTCCTGGACGCCGGGTGCCCGGGGCCAGGCGTTTGACACCGCGGGCCGGGGCAACTCGGGCCACGTGACGAGCGCATCCCAGGACGAGCTGTACCGGTTCCTGGAGGACCGGTTCGCCTGCGCGCAGGCCTGCACCGAGTGTGCGAGGGCCTGCGCCCTGCGCGCGGGGTTCATGGATCCGGACGGCACCGAGGCGCAGGACCGCGCCCGGCGCAAGGGCATCATGTGCGCCGAGGTGTGCGACGCGACCTGCCGGGTGCTGTCCGAGCAGACCGGACTGGACGAGGCCGGGCTGCGGATGCAGGTGGAGTGGTGCCGCACCGTGTGCCTGGAGTGCGCCGAGGTCTTCGACGCCTGCCCCGGGGCGGAGGAGGCGGCCAAGGCCTGCCGCCTGTGCGCCGAGGCGTGCACGGAGTTCC
Source organism: Streptomyces sp. NPDC002734 (assembly GCF_040295685.1). Classification (NCBI taxonomy): domain Bacteria; kingdom Bacillati; phylum Actinomycetota; class Actinomycetes; order Kitasatosporales; family Streptomycetaceae; genus Streptomyces; species Streptomyces sp. NPDC002734. The sequence goes on along the minus strand of NZ_JBEOVU010000021.1, from coordinate 62,379 downwards.
TCGCCACGCTCGCCGCCTAGCGCGGGCCGGAGCACCTTGCCACGCTCGCCGCCTAGCGCGGGCCCGAAGTTCTCCGACAGGACCACCTCCCCAGGAGGCACACCATGGCCGACCCGAACCCGATCGCCCTGCAGAAGGCCCTCAGCGGCATGGACTACCCGACGGACAAGAAGTCCCTCGTCGACCGTGCCCGGAGCAACCACGCCGACGGCTCCCTGGTCGAGAAGCTCGAAAGCCTCCGCCAGGACAGCTTCGACGGCCCCAACGAGGTGCAGAAGGCGGTGTTCAAGGGCTGACCCACCGGACGGCGAGAGGGTCGCAGTCCTGGCCCGCGGCCCGTCGGCGTGGCCCCCGCTCACCGAGCGGCGCCGGAGCCGGCGGGTCTTTCGCGTGTCCACCGGCCTCTTGACCTGCGCCGCAGCCCGCACGCAGGATCGGCGCCATGAGCCGAACCACCGCCGGCAGCGGCAACGCCAGTACCGTCGACGCCGTCCTGCGCCGCAGCGCGCGCCGCACCCCGGACCGGACCGCGGTCGACTACGCGGACCGGTCGTGGACCTACGCCGAACTCGACGACGCGGTCTCCCGCGCGGCCGCCGTGCTGCGCTCGCACGGGCTGCGGCCCGGGGACCGCGTCGCCTCCTACGGCCACAACTCCGACGCCTACCTGATCGGTTACCTCGCCTGCGCCCGGGCCGGCCTGGTCCACGTGCCGGTCAACCAGAACCTCACCGGCGACGACCTGTCGTACCTGCTGGGCCAGTCGGGCAGCACCCTCGTCCTCGTCGACCCCGCGCTCGCCGGCCGTCTCCCGCAGGACGTTCCCGTCCTCGCGCTGCGCGACGCGGACGACTCGCTGCTCGGCCGCCTCGCCTCCACCGCCCCCTACGACGGCCCCGGACCGGACGCCGAGGACCTGGTCCAGCTCCTCTACACCTCGGGCACCACCGCACTGCCCAAGGGCGCGATGATGACCCACCGCGCGCTGGTCCACGAGTACTTGAGCGCCGTCACCGCGCTCGGCCTGAGCGCCGAGGACCGGCCCGTGCACGCGCTGCCGCTCTACCACTCGGCGCAGATGCACGTCTTCCTGCTGCCCTACCTCGCCGTGGGCGCCCGGAACACCATCCTCGACGCCCCCGACGGCGACCGCCTCTTCGACCTGATCGAAACCGGCCGCGCCGACAGCGTGTTCGCCCCGCCCACCGTGTGGATCGCCCTCGCCAACCGCCCCGACTTCGCCACCCGCGACCTCGGCGCGCTGCGCAAGGCCTTCTACGGGGCCTCCATCATGCCCGTGCCGGTCCTCGAGCGGCTGCGTGAACGCCTCCCCGGCCTCGCCTTCTTCAACTGCTTCGGGCAGAGCGAGATCGGCCCCCTCGCCATGGTGCTCGGACCCGACGAGCACGAGGGCCGGATGGACTCCTGCGGCCGCCCCGTCCTCTTCGTCGAGGCCCGCGTCGTGGACGAGAACGGCAAGGACGTCCCCGACGGCACCCCCGGCGAGGTCGTCTACCGCTCCCCGCAACTGTGCGAGGGCTACTGGGACAAGCCCGAGGAGACCCAGGAGGCCTTCCGCGACGGCTGGTTCCACTCCGGCGACCTGGCCGTGCGCGACGCGGACGGCTACCACACCATCGTCGACCGGGTGAAGGACGTGATCAACTCCGGCGGGGTGCTGGTCGCCTCCCGGCAGGTGGAGGACGCCCTCTACACGCACCCCGAGGTCGCCGAGGTGGCCGTCGTCGGCCTGCCCGACGCACGCTGGATCGAGGCCGTCACCGCCTTCGTGGTGCGCCGGGGCGAGGTCACCGAGGACGACCTCGTGGCCCATGCCAAGGAGCGGCTGGCGTCCTTCAAGGCGCCCAAGCGTGTCGTCCTCGTCGACGCACTGCCGCGCAACGCCAGCGGAAAGATCCTCAAGCGCGAACTGCGCGACCGCCACGGCGCGGCCGGCGCCTGAACCGCCGCCCCGTGCCGCGCCCGCCGCGGTACGGGGCCTGTCGGCGGCCCTGACCGGTCGGTAGGCTGACCGCCGACCCCAACGGGAGGAGCACGGACGTGGCCGACAGCACCACCCAGCAGCAGCGGCGCACCGGATGGGACAAGCCGGAGCACCTCGACCTCAGCCAGGCCGAATGGCGTTCCAGCAGCCGCGGACACGGAGACGTCCAGATCGCCTTCGTCGAGGGATTCATCGCGATGCGCAACAGCCGCCGGCCCGAGAGCCCGTCCCTGATCTTCAGCCCCGACGAGTGGGGCGTCTTCGTCTCGGACGCCCGCAAGGGCGAGTTCGACCTGACCTGAGGCCGCCCGGCAGGCCCCGATCCCGCACCGGAGGGCCGCACGAGGGTTTCCGCCGCGAATTCCGGACACTCGGCCACCGCTTCCCGCAACGGCCCCGCCCGCTGGGCGAGGCTGGGCGGGCACAGTGGAATGCCGAACTCCGGAGGTGAGGGACCACATGACCCTGCCGGTCATCGCGGCGGTCGACGGATCGGAAGACAGCCTGCGGGCCCTGGAATGGGCGGTGCTGACCGCGCTGATGCGGGGCGTGCCCCTGCGGGTGCTGCACGTGCGCCAGTACCCGGCCTGGGCGCCCCCCGAGTTCGTCGCGGTGGACACCGCCGACGACCCCGTCCTGGACCAGGTGCGCGCCCGGATCGAACAGCGCGTGGGCGGCCGGCCCGACGTCGAGTACCTGAGCCGGGTCGGCAGCCCCGGGAGCGTCCTGGCCGAGGTCAGCACCGAGGGCTCCCTGCTGGTCGTCGGCTCCCGGGGCCGCGGCGGCTTCGCCAGCCTGCTGCTCGGCTCCACCGGCATCGCCGCCGCCCGGGACGCCCACTGCCCGGTGGTGGTCGTCCCGCGGCCCGGACGCCAGGTCCCGCAGGAGCTCGCCGACGCCTCCGCCGGACCCCGGATCGTCGTCGGTCTCGGCGTCGACCACGCCGGCGACGCCGCACTGGAGTTCGCCTTCGCGGAGGCCGAGCTGCGCCGGGTGCGGGTCCAGGCCGTCGCCGTCTACCCCTGGCCCCCGCAGATGTGGGCGGTGCCCGGAGAGTTCTCGCTGCCGGTGATCGAGGAGGCGAGCGTGGCCGCCGAGACGCGGACGCTCGCCGAGGAACGGCTCGCCCCGCTCCGCGAGCGGCACCCCCGCGTCGAGGTCGACCTCGCGGTGGACGGCGGGGACGCGGCCGGCCGCCTGGTCGCCCACTCCCGGGACGCCGAGCTGGTCGTGGTCGGCCGCCACCAGAGGCGGCTGCTGGTCCCGACCCGGATGGTCGGCTCGGTCACCCAGGCGGTCCTGCTGCACGCCGCCTCACCGGTGGCCGTGGTGGTCCCGCACCCGCAGGGAGAAACCGCCCACCCCGCGGACGAGGGCACCGGCCGGGAGTGAACTCCCGCACACCGTGAAGCCCGGCGGGCCACGTACCATTGCGGCATGTCGTTCCTCCGCCGCCGCAGCGCCACGCCCGCCGGGCCCGACTTCGACGTCCTGGCCATGGACCCGGGCGACTGGCCCGGCAACCTCGGCGCCGGTCTGCTGCCCGCGCCCGACGGAAGCTGCCAGGGCGTCTTCCTCCGCTACGACCTGTTCGGCAACCGCGGACCCGCGATGATCATCGGGAACCTGCCCGAGGGCTCGCCCGCCCGTGACGTCACCGAGGACGAGGTGCCGTTCGAGGTGGCCCAGCTGCTGCTGGCCCTGGAGAACGACGAGGAGGTCACCGTCGTCGGCTCCGAGGACGTCCCGGTGCTCCAGGGCGACAACCTGCTCGTGGTCCGCCGCCTCAAGCTCTCCGAGAGCCGGATCTCCTGCGTGCAGTTCGACCGCAGTGACAACGTCCTGGTCACCATCGCCTCCTGGGACCGCCCGATCACCGAGGACCTCTACGCGCTCCTCAAGCCGCTGCCCGCCGAGCTGTTCCGCCAGGGCTGAGCGACCGGCGCGGCACGACCGGCGTACGAAGGGGCCGGACCACCGAGTGGTCCGGCCCCTTCCGCGTCCGCTCCGTGACCCGCGCGTCGCTCACGGCACGCGGATCACGGCAGACGCGTCACCGTGCGACGACGTCCACGTCGGAGGCCTTCACGAAGGCCACCCGGTGCCCCAGCTGGATCTGGTAGTAGTCGTCCTGCCCGCGCACCACGGTGCCCCGGCCGCCGTACGTCGTGTTCCAGAAGTACTCCGGGTGGAACCGGTCACCCGCCACGTACCGCTGGCCGGCCTCGAAACGGTAGGGCAGAGGGGCCAGCGCCTGCACCGGGACCCCCGCCGGGTAGGCCGACGCCTCCGGATAGGCACGCCCGTACACCGGCACCGACTCACGCCCGGCCTTCGGGGTCACCACCAGGCCCTTCGTCGGCACCGCCGTCCGCTGCTCCGCCGGGTTGCGGAACCAGGCCTTCTGCCCCAGGTACCAGATCGCCGTCCAGTCTCCGGCCCGCTCCGCCACCACGAACTGCTGACCGGTCGAGGCGCGGGCGCCCACGTCGTTCACCCCGATCGTGGTCCGTCCCTCGTTCTTCGGGTACAGGCCGATGTCCTTCACCAGCGGAGCGTCCTCGGACGGTGCCGAGTACAGCCGCACCTCGCTGGAGCCGTGCGGCGCGCAGGCCACCCCGGCGCGCTCGCAGCCGGTGTAGACCGGCTGGTTCGACGCGTAGTCCGGCCGGATGGTCACCACGTCGTCGTGCGGGTTCGCGTTCTGGTGGAAGGACGCGCCCATCAGCTGGAAGTAGTGCGCCCAGTCCCAGTACGGACCGGGGTCGGTGTGCATGCCGGGGATGTTGGCGGCGGTCACCCCGGGGATCGCGTCATGGCTCAGGATGTGCTGCCGGTCCAGGGGCACGTCGTGCTCCTTCGCCAGGTACTTCACCAGGCGGGCGGAGGAACGGTACAGCGACTCCGTGAACCAGGCGTCCGGCTGCGCCAGGAACGCCTCCTGCTCCACACCGATCGAGTGCGCGTTCACGTACCAGTTGCCCGCGTGCCAGCCGACGTCCCGGGCCTTCACGTGCTGGGCGACATGACCGTCGGAGGAACGGATCGAGTAGTGCCACGCCAGGTAGTTCGGGCGCTGGACCAGCATCAGCGTGGTGTCCCAGGTCGCCTCGGTGGAGTGGACCACGATGTAGTCGATCGACTGGTCCTCGGGACGGTTCGCCAGGTCGTGGTTGCCGTAGTTGCCCGGGTCGTCGCCGCCGAGGTGCTCGTAGGGCGCCGGGATCCACTCGCAGGCCAGCGTGGCGGGGCACTCCGTCCCGTCCTGGTCCAGCTTCCGCAGCCCCGCCCGCTCCAGCTGCGCCGGGTCCGCCACCGCCCGCGGGTCGGCCGTCAGCACGATCCGCTCTCCGGTGTCCGTCACCCGCTCCTGGCCGGCCGAGATCACCGAGAACACGTCCTGGGCGAACATCGCGGCCGTCGCGCTGTCCTGCGCGCCGGAGTACCGGGCGACCGCGGCGTACCAGTCGGCCGGATCATCGCTGAAGGGCTGCCCCAGCTCCCGCTGGGTCCGCGCGAGCAGGGCCGCGCCACCCTCCACGTTGGCCGCCGGGTCCTCGCGCAGCTCGTCGGCCGGCAGCCCGGTGAGCTCGGCGGCCGCGTCCAGGGTGCGCAGGCGCGCGGGGAGCTCCGACGCCTCGGGCGCCTCGGCGCCCGCGGCCTCCGGGACCACCAGCGGCCGTGCCTCGTCGCCGCGCGGATCCTCCGCGCCGTCGCTGTGGTGCGGCGCCTCGGCCAGGGCGCCGGACAGATCGGTGAGGTGCATCGGGCCGTAGCCGCCGGAGACGCTGGGCAGCCCGGCGTGCGCGTCCCAGCGGGACTCCAGGTAGGAGACGCCCAGCAGCACGCTCCGCGGTACCTCGTACTCGGCGGCGGCCCGGGCGAACGCGTCGCTCAGCGGCCCCTCCGCGGCCTGGGCCCCGGGTGCGGCCCCCAGCAGAGGCAGCAGCAGGGCCGCGGCGGCGACGGCTCCGGCCGTGCGCCGGCGCGACGGACGCCCGGCCTTCGGCAGGGGAGTGGGGGCGGTGGCGGATCCTCGCAAAGCGTCCTCCCGGGGACTGCTGTACGCGTACGGGGTGAGCGGGGCGGATGTGCGTCAGGGATATCGGTATCCTGCCGCCCCGTCAATGACGTGCGCATGCAACAAAGTTGTGTCGGGTGGTCCGCACCCTCCCGCGAGGGGCGCCGGAGCGACCGGAGAACGCCTCGGGGCCCGGCGAACCGGGCCCCGAGGCGTCACCGCGGCACCGACATCCGCGTCAGCGGGTGCCCACCGCCGCCCGCACCGCCCGCCGCGCCATCTGGGCGTCGTCGTGCAGCCGCCGCAGCAGCAGCCGCTGCTCCTCCCCGGTGGGGATCGCGCCCGCCGGGGCCGCCACCGGCGCGGGCGCGATGTCCTGCATCGTGCGCTGGACGGCCGTCTCGTAGGTACGGATCTCCCGGGTCAGGATCAGCATCAGGTTGACCAGGAAGGCGTCCCGGGCCGCCGGGCCCTGCTGCTGAGCCAGCTGGCTGATCTGACGTCGCAGGTCCGGCGCGTCTCCCAGCACCGTCCACAGCGTCGCCAGGTCGTAGCCCGGCAGGTACCAGCCGGCGTGCTCCCAGTCCACCAGCACCGGGCCCGTCGGCGAGACGAGGATGTTGGAGAGCAGCGCGTCACCGTGACAGAACTGCCCCATCCCCTGCCTGCCCGACGAGTGCGCGATGCCGTGCAGCAGCTTCTGCAGGTCCCCCAGGTCGCGGTCGGTGAGCAGGCCCAGCGCGTGGTACCGGTTGATCCGCGCCGCGTAGTCCAGCGGCGCGGAGAAGGTGCCCGCCGGAGGCCGCCAGGCGTTGAGCCGGCAGATCGCCCCCAGCGCCGCGCGCACGTCCGCCCGCGGAGGGGTCTCCGCCGGGTGCCGGTGCAACGCGGCGGCTCGCCCCGGCATGCGCTCGATGACCAGCGTGCAGTTGTCCGGATCCGCCGCGATCAGCCTCGGCACCCGCACGGGGGGCCGGTGCCTGACGAAGGACCGGTATGCAGCTATCTCGTGCCTGATCCGCTCGGCCCAGGCCGGCGAGTCGTCCAGTAAAACCTTGGCGACCGCGTTGGTGCGCCCTGTCGTCCCGACCAGGAGCACGGAACGCCCGGTGCGCCGCAGCACCTGGACGGGGGCGAACTCGGGGCAGATGCGGTGCACGGAGGCGACGGCGGTCCGCAGCTGCGCGCCCTGCGGACCTGACAGGTCGAGCCGTCCGCTGAGCGTCCCGCTGCCCTGGGGCGGCATCCGCCGCAGCCTGGGGCCCGAGGGCTGCACCGGGCGGGTCGGATCGAGAAAGGGGCCGGCGCCCGGGCGGGTCTGCGGCCGGAGCGGGGCGGACACGGAGGACGACACTGCGTACATGGGAGACGGTTCCCTTCGTGTGCCAAGGAGAGGTACCGCGCCATCCGCCCCGGCCCCCGGGGAGCACCCTGGGGAGAGCCCCCGTGAGGAACCGGGGCGGGATGGCGCACTTCTACTCCACCGCAACCAGGGGCATGGCTGACAACTGGCGACCCCTGGCGAACCCTGGCGAATAGTCGCTTGGCACTTTGGCCCGCGTTAATGTCAAGTCAGCCGAGAACCTGGGGGCTTGACGTGAGCGGACAACCCAACACCCGCCTGGCGGACGTGTTCGGCCTGGTCGGCTGGACCAAGGGCGAACTCGCGAGGCTGGTCAACCGGCAGGCGGCGGCCATGGGCCACCCGCAGCTGGCGACCGACACCTCCCGGGTGAGGCGCTGGATCGACATGGGGGAGATTCCCCGCGATCCGGTGCCGCGGGTGCTGGCGGCTCTGTTCACCGAGCGTCTCGGCCGTGTCGTGACCATCGAGGATCTCGGACTGGTCCGGCAAGGGCGAACGGGGAAACGGCAGCGCGGCGAGGAGAATCCCGACGGTCTGCCGTGGGCGCCCGAGCGGACGGCTGCGGTCCTCACCGAATTCACGGGAATGGACCTCATGCTCAACCGACGCGGCTTGGTGGGCGCGGGCGTCGCGCTCACCGCAGGATCGGCGCTGCACAGCGCCATGCACCAGTGGCTGAACACGGACCCGGCCCTGACGGCCGAACAACCCGGCACCGACGAACTGCTGCGGGCGGACCCGGCCGGGTTCGACCGGTACGAGGCGGCCCCGGTGGGCTCCGAGGAGGTCGAGGAGCTCGAACGCTCCGTCGAGGTCTTCCGGGCCTGGGACGCCTCGCGCGGAGGCGGCCTCCAACGCAAGGCGGTGGTCGGCCAGTTGAACGAGGTGGGCGGCATGCTCTCCTACCACCACCCCGACCACCTGCAGCGCCGGCTGTGGGGCGTCGCCGCCAACCTGGCCGTCCTGGCGGGCTGGATGTCGCACGACGTGGGCCTGGAGCCCACCGCGCAGAAGTACTTCATCATCGCGGCCCACGCCGCGCGCGAGGGCGGTGACCGGCCCCGGGCCGGCGAGGCGCTCTCCCGGGCGGCCCGTCAGATGGTCCACCTGGGCCGGCCCGACGACGCCCTGGACCTGATGAAGCTGGCCAAGTCCGGCGCGGGGGAGGAGGTCCTGCCCCGGACCAGGGCGATGCTGCACACCATCGAGGCATGGGCGCAGGCGTCCATGGGCAAGGGCCAGGCCATGCGCCGCACCCTGGGGCAAGCCGAGGACCTCTTCGTCTCCGACAAGGGTGACGTGGCTCCGCCCAGCTGGATGCAGATGTTCGACGAGGCCGACCTGCACGGCATGGAGGCGCTCGCCTACCGCACCCTCGCCGAGCACGAGCCCTCCGCGGCGGCGCTGGCCCAGAACCACGCCAAGCAGGCGCTGGACCTCAGGGCGAACGGCCGGGAGCGCTCGAAGATCTTCGACTGGCTCTCCATGGCCTCGGCCTGCTTCATCGCCGACGATCCCGAGCAGGCGGACCGGTACGCGCGGCTGGCCCTGGTGTCGATGGGGAACAACTCCTCGCACCGCACCTGGGACCGGCTCCGGCAGATGTACCGCCTGACGGGCCAGTACGCGAGCTACCCGAAGATCGAGGAGCTGCGGGAGGAGATCCAGCTCGCCCTGCCCAAGCCCAAACGGCCGGGGAGCGGCGCGGCGGTCTGAGAAGGTTCTGAGCGGGTGGGGACACCCCCCCGGTGAGAGTGGCTCTCCGCAGCGGCATGCGCCCAGGGCGCACGTCGTTCAGGGGGCGGTAGGAGCGGTGTTCGCCGGCGGTGGCGCGCGCCGAGGCCCGTCGTACGGCTGCGCTGCGGCCGTGGGCGGCGAGACTGTGCGCGGCGCCGGAACTCGTGGTGCGCCGGGCCGGGATTCGTCGTGCGCGGAGTGGGCCGTCGACCCGTCCCTCAGTCCCGCACCCGGGCCACGAGGAAGCCTGCCGTGTCGTCGCGGAGGTCGCCGCCGAACTCCTCCGCCAGTATCCGCACCACGCCCTGCGCGGACGGTTCGTCGAGGAGGCTCTCCGCCAGCCCGGACAGCCGGCGTTCGCCGTCGGCGTCGAGCAGTGCTGCCGTGTGGAGGACCAGCAGGTCTCCCGCCTCCAGCCGCTGCCGGGTCCCGGCCTGTCCGGCGGGGGAGCGGAGTGCCCGCACCGTCCCGTCCCGGAACAGCACCGGGGCGGGACCGCCGGCCCAGTTGAGCGTCCTGTCGGGCGCCCGGTAGCGGCAGCACAGGGCGGGGCCGCGGAGCGACGGCGCACCGGACGCGGTCCGGGCGGTCCTCAGCAGGTCGCCCAGCCAGGCGGTCAGCTGCCCGGGGGCCGCGCCTGCGAGGGCCATGCCTCGCAGGCCGCCGATCAGCATGGCCGTGCCCGAGGCCACCGTGGACGGCTCGCCCGTGAGCGTGCCGAAGCCGATGAGGGTCTCGCCGTCGGGAAGCTCGCAGGCGTCGTACCAGTCGCCGCCCGCGGGCGTGCCGGGGGAGGAGGGCGGCAGCCGGTGCGCCGCCAGCTCCAGCGAGCCGGGCCCGCCCTGTCGCGGGAGCCGCAGGGAGCCGTGCCACGGGGGGAGCAAGGCTTCCTGCGGCTCGACCACGAGCCCCTGCCCGGACCGGGCCGGCCGGGGGCGGCCGAGCGAGTCACGGGTCTCGCTCACCGCCCGCCGGTGACGGCGCAGTTCGCTGACGTCACGCAGCACCGCCCACATGGAGGCGGTGTTGCCGTCGGCGTCGAGCACGGGCTCGCCCTTCATGTGCACGGACCGCACCCTGCCGTCGCCCGGACGCGTGATCCGGAACTCGCCGTCGATCGGCCGGCCGTCGACCAGGCAGTCCGTCACCATGACGGTCAGCCGGGGCCGGTCCTCGTCGAGCACCAGCGAAGGCAGCTCGTCGAGGGTCAGGGCCTGGGCGGTGGGATCCATGCCGAGGATCTCGTAGAACTCGGCGGACCAGCGGACCTCGTCGGTCAGCAGTTCCCACTCCGCGCTGCCGATCCGGCCGGGGGCCGAAGCCGCCCCGGCGTCGCCCGCGGCCGGCGAGGCGGGCAACGCCTCGGGGGAACCGGCCGCGGGCGGAGGGCCCTCGCGGAGTTGCGCCAGATGTTCGTCGAGGTCCTCCAGGTGGTGCAGCGCGAGGTCGTACAGCGCGCGCTGCCACCGGTCCGCGGGATTCGTGCCGTCGCTCTCGACGTCGCGGCGGACCGCGTCCATGTCCGTCCTGAGCTGCCGCGTCCGCGTGATGAGCGCCTCCACCGGGCCGTCGCCGCGGGGCGAGCGCTCGGCGGAGTGATCCGCGGACAGATGGGACGGCATGACGAACTCCGGTGTCGAGGAGACGGTACGGCCGGGGCCGGTCGGTGAACCGGATACGACTCTCGCACAGCTCGCCACTGCCTGTAAGGGGAATGGCAACACTCGATGGAGTGGTGCTTCTGGCATATGCCAGAGTCTTTCCGGGACCTTCTGCCCAGAGAAACGGGACCAACGTCTCTTGTGACACGGGGAGTTGGTGATTAGCACTGGTGTGCTGGCGGAACGTCAGTCTCCCGTTTCGGGGTCCTCCGCGGGGCAGGAACCGCCCTTCAGTTCGCCATGGACGAGGAAAGCCTCCACGGTCCGTTGTACGCAGCGTGACGATCCGTAGCCCGTGTGCCCCTCGCCGCGGTTGTCCAGGACCACCGCGGAGGAACCCAGCCGCCGTGCCGTCTCGACCGTCCACCGGTACGGCGTCGCGGGATCGCCGCGGGTGCCGACCAGGAGCATCCGGGGGGTCTTGAGGTCACGGACCTTCTCCCGGACGAAGTCGGTTCCGGCGGGCCGGCCGTAGCACATCAGCGCCTCGGCCAGCCGGTAGCGGCCGAAGACCGGGGACGCCTTCTCGTAGGAGGCCCGCATGGCGTCCAGACCGGCCGCGATCCGCTCCGCTGACGGGCGTTCGGGGGCGTCGGCGCAGTTGACGGCCAGCAGGGCGGCCGGCGGGTTGTCCAGCGGCACCGGCTGCTCGGGCCGCCGCGGCGCGTCGGGACCGAACACCGGCGGGGCGAAGGCGCCCTGGGTGAACCCCTGGAGACCCCGCGGGTCTCCGTACTCCACCAGGTCGGACACCGCCCTCTCCAGCGGCGGCCACAGGGCGCGGCTGTACAGCGCCTGACCGAGGGCGGCCACCAGCTCCTGACCGCTGAAACCGAGGCCTCCGGCCGTGGGCACGGGATGCGCGTCCAGGGTGTCGACCAGGCGTTCCACCTGACGGGGCGCGGTGCGGGCGTCGCGGCCGAAGGGGCAGGCGATGTCGCGCACGCACCAGGCCAGGAAGCGCTCCAGGGCCGCCTGCTGGCCCGCCGCGCCGGCCCGGGCCTGCTCGACGGGCGGCTCGGTGAGGGTGTCGACGCCGTCCAGGACGAACCGGCCCACCCGGCGCGGGAACTGGGCCGCGTAGACCGCGCCGAGCCGGGTGCCGTAGGAGAAGCCGAGGTAGTTCAGGCGGCGGTCGCCGAGGGCGTGGCGGATGACGTCCATGTCCCGGGCCGCGTCCACGGTGCCCATGTGCTCCAGCACCGGGCCGGAACTCGCCGCGCAGGCCTCGGCGACCTCGCGGAGCCGGCGCAGGTAGGGGTGGGGATCGCCGTCGGCGACCCGGTCGGGCGAGGCGCTCGCGTTCGGCCCGTCGTCCTCGGCGTCGCCTGCCCCGTCCCCGGTGTCGTCCCTGGCATCGCCGCGTGCCTCGTCCCGCGCGTCGTCGCGCGGTGATCCGGGGGAGTCGAGGGAACCGGGGGAGCCGGGGAAGCCGGGCGGGCCGGGGGGCGGGCCCGAGGAGCCGGGGGAGCCGGAGTACGCGGCCTCGCCGCAGGTGACCGGGGAGGATCGGCCCACCCCCCGGGGGTCGAAGGTGACCACGTCGTACTCCTCGGCCAGCGGCATGAAGTCCTTGCCCGCCATGGCCAGCCGGCCGACGCCCTCACCGCCGGGGCCACCGAAGTTGAGGACCAGCGACCCGCGGGGACGGTCCGCGGTGGACCGGAAACGGGCCAGCGCCAGCCGGATCGAGCCGCGGCCGGGGCGGGCGTAGTCCAGGGGCACGGCGACGGCCGAGCACTGCAGGTCCAGCGGCGCCTCCTCGGCGTCGCAGGGGTGCCAGACGACGCGCTGGTCGTAGAAGCGCTTCAGGCGGTGCGGCGGATCCGACCCGTCGGCCTTCGCCGCGGCGGGAGCGGCGGGCAGTGCCGCGCAGAGCACGGCCAGCGCGGCCGCCTTGGCCGCGACGCGTATGGAACACGGTCCCTGCATGCGAGCCTCCTGGGGTGGACGGCCGCAGCCCACGATAGGCGCGCCGCACACTCCCCGCCCGTCCACGCGACCCGCCCGGGGTACGCGGGCGCGGCGCGAGGTTCGCGGGCACCCCGCCGAGGCTCGGCGGGCGCGGCGTCAAGGCTCGTGGGTACGGCGTCGAGGTTCGCGGACACCGCCCCGAGGCGCGGACACCGCCCCGAGGCGGGGGCATCCTGCCCGAGGTGGGAGGCCTTCCGTCCGAGGTGGGCGGGCGGGCACGGCGAAGGGCGGGGAGGACCGCTGTCCTCCCCGCCCTTCGGCGTACCCGGCGCCGCGCGTCAGCGGGTGGCGCGACTGCGGTCCAGCACCGCCACGCCCACCGCGGCGAGCGCGATCTGGATCAGCCACTCGATCCAGTCCGGCCCGTGCGTGCTGCGCACCCCGAACGCTCCGGCGAGGGCGGAGCCGATCAGCGCCGCCGCGATGCCGACCACGATCGTCCACAGCACCCCGATGTGCTGGCGCCCGGGCAGGGCGAGCCGGCCCAGCACGCCGATCACGATGCCGATGAGGATCGCGCTGATGATGCCCGAGACCTCCATCTTTTCCCCATCCCTTCGGGTTCGTCGTGCGGTTCTTGTGCCCCCGCGCGTCAGTTGCACGCTCCGCCCGCACGGTCCTGTCGCAGTGTCATGTACGGTTCAGCCGTTTGACGCGCGTAGCGGGCTGGGCAGTATCCGTCTACGCGCGGAGAGCGGGCCCCAACCCGCACCCCCTCTTCCCGCCCTGATCCCCCCTCAGGAGGTATGCCGGATGCTCCGACCCCGTCGTATCCGCCGCCGCGGCCTCGCCACGGCCCTCGCCGTCACCGCGCTCCTCGCCGGAGGCGTCGCCGGCGCCGCGGCGCAGCCGCAGGAGGCCCCGGCCGCCGCTGCCGCAGCCGCCGCGGAGGCCACCGGTCCCCGGATCCTGTTCGACAACGCTCACGCCGAGACGGCGGGCAACGCGGACTGGATCATCTCCACCAGCCAGCCCGACCCGCTGCTCCAGGACTCGGCCCCCTCCGCCGAGACCGACTGGACGGGGGCGCTTTCCGCCTGGGGCGTCGCACTGCAGAAGGCCGGCGGGTACAGCATGAAGACGCTGCCGTCCGGCTCCTCGCTCAGCTACGGCGGCACGGCCGCGCTGGACCTCGCCAACTTCGACACCCTGGTGATTCCCGAGCCCAACACCCTCTTCACAGCCGCCGAGAAGACGGCGATCATGAAGTTCGTCCAGGGGGGCGGCGGACTCTTCATGATCGCCGACCACACCGGCGCGGACCGCAACAACGACGGCTACGACGCCGTCGAGGTCTTCAACGACCTGATGAGCAACAACTCGGTCGACGCGACCAACCCCTTCGGCATCACCGTCGACACCCTCAACGTCAGCTCCGACTTCCCGGCCGCGATCAACGACAGCGCCGACCCCGTGCTGCACGGAGCCTTCGGCAACGTCAGCAAGAGCCTGATCGCCAGCGGCACCACCGCCACGCTGCGCCCGGCCGACAACTCCTCGGTCAAGGGCCTGCTGTACCGGACCGGCTACTCCGGCACCACCGGAGCCTTCTTCGCCACCAGCACCTTCGGCAGTGGCCGGGTCGCGTTCTGGGGTGACACCTCGCCCGTCGACGACGGCACCGGCCAGTCGGGCAACACCCTCTACGACGGGTGGAACGACCCGGGTGCCACCAACGCACCGCTCGCCCTGAACGCCACCGCCTGGCTCTCCGGCGGCGAGAGCGGCGGCACCACCCCTCCGCCCTCCACCACCTGCGCGGCCGCCCAACTGCTGCGCAACAACGGCTTCGAGTCCGGGGCCGCCACCTGGTCGGCGAGCAGCGGCGTCATCACCAACAGCACCGCCCGCACCCCGCGGACCGGTTCCTACTACGCATGGCTCGGCGGCCACGGCACCGCGGTGACCGAGACGCTGTCCCAGTCGGTCACCGTCCCGGCCGGCTGCTCCGCCTCGCTCGGCTTCCACCTGAAGATCGACACCGCGGAGACCGCGACCACGGCCTACGACACCCTCAAGGTGCAGGTCCTCAACGGTTCCGGCACGGTCCTGCGCACCCTGGCGACCTACTCCAACGTCAACGCCGTCTCCACGTACACCAAGCGCTCGTTCGACCTGAGCGCCTACGCGGGTCAGACCGTGACCCTCAAGTACACGGTCACCGAGGGCTCCAAGCTGCAGACCTCGTTCGTCATCGACGACACCGCGCTCGACGTCGCCTGAGCGGCCCGCCGCACGGACGACGGCGGGGCCCCGCCGGAGTGACCCGGCCGGGCCCCGCCGCCTGGGCGGCGGACCGCGGTTGCGACGTCGTCGTACGACGACGTCAGAACCTGGAGGCCGCCTTCTTGCGGGCTCCCTTCATGCCCATGAAGGCGCACGCGGCTCCCAGGCAGATTGCCAGAGCGCCGATGCAGACGTTGGTGATGATCACGCCGGCGTCAGGGGCGGTTCCCACCACCCAGGGGGAGATGATCATCCAGACGCCCAGAGCGGCAGCGGCCCAGCCGAGCGCGCCCATGCGGGTGGGGCTCGCGGCCGCGCAGATCGCGAGGGCGAGGATCGCCGCGCCGACGATCACGTTGTGCTGCACCAGCGGCGGCTGGCTGCCGGTGAAGTGCAGGATCCACGGCGATGCCGCACAGAACACGCCGACCAGGGCCAGCGGTGCGGCGAGCATCCCCAGATTGGGTCCCTGCTGGGAACGGGCGTACTGCTCCCTCATTTCGAGTACGTCGGGGTGACTCGAGATGTCACCACGCGGGTGCGAGACGTTGGCCATGACTCGTCTCCTTCGAGATCTCAGGCCTGCCCGCGACTGCGGACGGAAGGAATCGACTGTGGGGCAGGTAGGCCCGCACCTGTTCCATTCTGCCCCGATTCACCCGTTATGTGTAATGCAGGTCACTGTCGCAGCTCACAGGCCCGGCCACGGGGCCGGCGCACGGCCTCGGCTCCCGGGCGCGCGCCTCACCGCTTCTCCAGGAGTCCGCGCGCGTACGCCGCCTGCCCCACGTGCTGAAGGTCGTCCGACAGGACGCTGACCAGCCGGACGCCCAGCGTCACCGGCGGATCCCAGCGCTCGTCGACGATCCGCTCCAGGTCGCCGGCACCGAGGCCCCGCAGGAAGCCCCGCGTCTGCTCGTGGACCGCGTCGTAGTAGCCGGTCAGCAGGTCGGGGGAGTCCACCCGCACCGCCGCCACCTTGGCCGCGTCGTGCCCGAAGCCCGTGTCGGACACCGGCAGCCCCAGCCCGAACCGGCCGTGCCAGTCCTGCGCTGTCCACACCTGCTCCCGTCCGGCCGCGTCCGCCACGTGGTCGTCCTGGACCCGGGTCAGGTGCCAGACCAGCCAGGCGACGGAGTTCGTTGCGGGAGCGGGGAGCGCGGCGAGCCGCTCGGCGTCCAGTCCCTGGACCGCCGCGTGGACCTCCTCGCGGATCCGGCCGTGTGCCTCGATCAGAATGTCCTTTGCGTGCATGTCTCCAGCCTCCGCCGGAACCGGCCCGGGCGCTCGGCGGTTGGACCGGGCGAGGTCAGGTGAGGAAGAGTGATCTCCGGCACCGACACGCACGACACCAGGAGTCACGTTGTACACAGCCCATCCCGGCCGCTACGAGCAGATGCCCTACCGGCGCACCGGGCGCAGCGGTCTGAAGCTTCCCGCGCTGTCGCTCGGTCTGTGGCACAACTTCGGGCCCGACCGCCCCGTCGACACCCAGCGGGCCATCCTGCGCCGGGCCTTCGACCTGGGCGTCACCCACTTCGACCTGGCCAACAACTACGGCCCGCCGCCCGGCGCCGCCGAGTCGGCCTTCGGCGAGGCGCTCAAGGCGGACCTGCGCCGCTACCGCGACGAGATGGTGATCTCCACCAAGGCCGGCTATCTGATGTGGGACGGCCCCTACGGCGAGTGGGGCTCGCGCAAGTACCTGCTCTCCTCGCTGGACCAGAGCCTGTCCCGGATGGGCCTGGAGTACGTCGACATCTTCTACTCGCACCGTCCCGACCCGGACACCCCGCTCGAGGAGACCATGGGCGCGCTGCACTCCGCGGTGCAGCAGGGCAAGGCGCTGTACGTGGGCGTCTCCAACTACTCGCCCGAGGAGACCCGCGAGGCCGCCCGGATCCTCGAGGGGCTCGGGACGCCGCTGCTGATCCACCAGCCGCGCTACTCGATGCTCGACCGCCGCCCCGAGGAGAGCGGTCTCCTCGACGCCCTGGACGAGCTCCAGGTCGGGTCGATCGTCTACTCCCCGCTGGAGCAGGGCCTGCTCACCTCGCGTTACCTGGACGGCATCCCGGAGGGCTCCCGCGCCGCCGGCGACAGCCCGTTCCTGACCGCCGACAAGGTGACCGGCGAGCTCGTCGGCCACCTGCGGACGCTCAACGGGATCGCCGCCGCCCGCGGCCAGTCGCTGGCCCAGATGGCGCTGGCGTGGGTGCTGCGCGGCGGCAGGGTCACCTCCGCCCTGGTCGGGGCCAGCAGCCCGCAGCAGCTCGAGGACTCGGTCGCCGCCATCGGCAACCTCGCCTTCGACGACGACGAGCTGTCCCGGATCGACGAGGTCCTGCGCGCCGCCGGCTGAGCCCGCGGCCCGTGTCCCCGAGGGCCCGCGGGAGGTCCGGCCTCCCGCGGGGCCACCCCTCGTGAACGCGGTGTTACGCAAATTTCGGTCTGGGACGAGTGCCGGGGCCCGACCCGGGTACAAGCTCAGGCGCATCAGTATCCGGCCGGGCCGGCATCCGAGAGAGACACGCATGATCGAGCACCTGGACGGGGCCGTGGTGACAACGGGTTTCGACGTCCCCGTGGAACCTCTGCGCCGTGCGACGCACTACACCGGTGAACCGGGGTGCATCGCCGAGGCGAGGGAGTTCGCGGGACAGTTCCTCGAGCAGTTGAGGAGCGAGTGGTGCGCCACGGCCGACGAGCGTTACGGCGGGGAACTGCTCCTGGTGGTCAGTGAGCTGGTCACCAACGCGGACCGGCACAGCCATGGTCCGTACATCCTCGAGCTCGAGGGGTCGGACAACCGCGTGACCGTCACGGTCTACGACAGCAGCGTCGCGCTGCCCCAGATCTTTCCCCGGGACCCCAAGCGCGTCGGGCGGCACGGCCTGGAGATCGTCCACGCCCTCGCCGACGAGGTCGTCGTGGAGCGCGTCCCGGTCGGCAAGCGGATACGCGCCACCCTGCGCCTGGGCGTCTGAGCCCGCCCGCCGCGGCCCCGCCGGAGGGGCCGCGCCCGCGCACCGGGCACGCCGATTCACCTCTGAGCGGAACCGTCGCGGGCACCCTTGCCGGGTCCCGGCCGCGGCCTAGGCTGAGAAGGGTGAGCAGCCACGAAGCCTCCCGGACCCCCGTTCCCCTCCGCCGCCCGGCGGACCGCCCGGCATCCGGTCCGGCGTCCGGTCCGGCGTCAGGTCCGGCGGGACGTGCCCGGGAGCCCCTGTGGCGCGACCTCGTGGGTGACGCCCTGCGCCGCGAGCGGCTCGCCCAAGGGCGCACCCTCAAGGAGGTCGCCGAGGCGGCGCGGATCTCGATGCCCTACCTCTCGGAGCTGGAGCGGGGCCGCAAGGAGGCCTCCTCGGAGGTCCTCGCGGCCGCCGCCCGCGCCCTGGGACTGAGCCTCGGGGATCTGCTCGTCCGCGTCCACAGCGACCTCACCGCGGCCCCCGGCGCCGTGTCCGGCTCCGTCACGCACCGCGAAGCCGCCCGCCGGGGCGTCCCGCAGCGTGGAATCGCCCAGCACGGAATCGCCCGGCACGGAATCCCGCAGCGCGGAGTTCCGCACCCCGACGGCCTGTGCCTGGCGGCCTGACGCGCGACGCGGACCGCGCGTCAGCGGCGCGCGGTCAGCACCTCGTCGGCCAGTCCGTAGGCCACCGCCTCCTCGGCGGTGAACACCTTGTCCCGGTCCATGTCCGCGCGCAGGGTCGCCGTGTCGTGGCCGGTGTGCCGGGCCAGCACCTCCTCCATCTGGGCCCGCACCCGCCCCATCTCGCGCGCCCGCAGCGCCAGGTCGGCGACCGTCCCCTGGCTGCCGGCACTGGCCGGCTGGCCCAGCAGCACCCGCGAGTGCTCCAGCACGAACCGCCGCCCAGGGTCGCCGCCGGCCAGCAGCACCGCCGCCGTCGACGCGGCCTGGCCCACGCAGAAGGTGGCGATCGGCGCGCGCACGAAGCGCAGGGTGTCGTAGATGGCCATCAGTGAGGTCACCGAGCCACCGGGGGAGTTGAGGTAGAGCGCGATCTCGTGGTCGGGCGCGTCCGACTCCAGGTGGAGCAGCTGCGCGATGACCACGTTCGCCACCCCGTCGTCGATCTCGGTGCCCAGGAAGACGATCCGCTCCGACAGCAGACGGCTGAACACGTCGGAGGAGCGCTCACCGCGCGCGGTGCGCTCGGTCACGTACGGAACCGTGTAGCTCGCCATGGTCACAGCCCCGTCCGGCGTCGGGAGGCGCTGGGACGCACCTCGTCGAAGGAGCCGACCAGACGGTCGACCATCCCGTACTCCTTGGCCTGCTCGGCCGTGAACCAGCGGTCCCGGTCGGAGTCCCTGGAGACGGTCTCCCTGCTCTGCCCGGTGTGGTCCGCGATGATCCGCTCGATCTGTCCCCGGGTGTACTCCAGGTTCTCGGCCTGGATCTCGATGTCGGCGGCGGTCCCGCCGATGCCGGCCGAGGGCTGGTGCATCATGATCCGCGCGTTGGGCAGCGCGTACCGCTTGCCCGGCGCGCCCACGGTCAGCAGGAACTGGCCCATGCTCGCCGCGAACCCCATGACCAGGGTCGACACGTCGTTCGGGATCGCCCGCATGGTGTCGTACACGGCCAGACCGGCGGTCACCGAGCCGCCGGGGCTGTTGATGTAGAGGCCGATGTCGCTGCGCGGGTCCTCCGCGGACAGCACCAGCAGTTGGGCGCACACCCGATTGGCGGACACCTCGTCCACCTGGGTGCCGAGCATCACGATGCGCTGCGCGAGCAGCGCCGAGGCCAGTTGGTCGTCGAAGGGCGTGGACGGGGTGTCGTCCTGCTGCGCCCGGGGGGCGTACTGCGGTGGAAGCATGCGAGGTCCTCCTGAAGACTTCGAGCCGAAAGGGTGCGCTGCCTTCGACCATGCCCCCGCCCGCCCCTGACCGGGGCACTTCTCTGCCCGCGGCAGATTCGCCCACGGCAGATCCCGGGCCCGCGCGCCACGGGCCGATGAGTTTCGGCCCTCCGGCCGGTCGACAGTGGTGAACGGCGGACGATCGGGAGGAACCGATGGACAGCAACGGATTCACCACCTGCCTCTGGTTCGACAACCAGGCGGAAGAGGCGGCCGAGTACTACGTCTCGGTCTTCCCCGACTCGCGCATCGAGCGGGTCGACCGGTTCTCCGAGGCGGGACCGGAGAAGGTCACGCCGGACGAGAACGGGTCGGTCGTCGAGGTCCAGTTCACCGTCAACGGCCAGCGGTTCTCCGCCCTCGACGGCGGCCCGCTGTTCCACTTCGACGAGGCGATCTCCTTCCAGATCATGTGCGACAGCCAGGAGGAGGCCGACCACTACTGGAACACCCTGATCGGCGACGGCGGCCAGGAGAGCCAGTGCGGCTGGCTGAAGGACAAGTACGGGCTGTCCTGGCAGGTGATCCCCAAGGAGGCCCTCCAACTCATGCGCGACCCCGACCGGGCGAAGGCGGGCCGGGCCATGGCCGCGATGCTCACGATGCGGCGGCTCGACGTGGCGGAGATGCGGACGGCCGCCGAAGCCGGCTGACGGACGGCCCCGAGCACCGAGGCCCCCGCCCGCGCACGAGGTCCCCACCCGACCGGCGCGAAATGCCCGACGACCACGAAGGAGGCCGCACCATGGCCGCACAACCCGAAGGCACCCCGATCTGGGCGGACGCGATGTTCGCCGACGTGGAAGGGGCCAAGAAGTTCTACGGAGAGGTCCTCGGCTGGACCTTCGGCGAGTCCAGCACCGAGTTCGGCAACTACACCGAGGCCTACGCGGACGGCAAGGCCGTCGCCGCGGTGGTCCCGCCGATGCCGGGCGCCGAGGAACAGGCGTCCTGGTGTCTCTACTTCGCCACCCCGGACGCCGCGGCCACCGCCGCGCGGATCCGGGAGAGCGGGGGAGAGGTGGTCATGGAGCCGATGCAGGTCGGCGACTTCGGCACCATGTGCATCGCCCGCGACCCGAGCGGCGTGGTCTTCGGCCTCTGGCAGCCGGCGAAGCACACCGGCTTCGACACCGTCGGCACGCCCGGCGCCTTCTGCTGGGCCGAGGTCTACACCCGCGACGCCGGCAAGGCCGACGCCTTCTTCCCGAAGGTCTTCTCCTACACCCAGAAGCAGATGCCCGACGACAAGATCGACTTCCGGGTGTACGAGCTGAACGGCGCCCCGCTGGTCGGCCGGATGCAGATGACGGAGGACTTCCCGCCGGAGGTCGGGCCGTTCATGAACGTCTACTTCGCCGTCCCCGACTGCGACGAGGCCGTCGCCAGGGCCGAGAAGCTGGGCGGACGGTGCCGGTACGGGCCGGTGACCAGCCCGTTCGGCCGCTTCGCCAGCCTCACCGACCCCCATGGCGCGGCCTTTTCGGTCCTCGACCCGGACACCACGGAGGGCGAGATGCCGCCGATGGACGAGGTCGGCTGACCGCGCGCCGACCCGGCCCGGAAGGCTGCCGCGCGGTCCCGCTCCCCTCGGGCGGGGCCGCGCGACGTGCGTGGGATGATCGTGTCCATGCGTGCTGAACGACTGGTCGCCGCCTGCGACGGCGCCTGCAAGGGAAACCCCGGTCCCGCCGCCTGGGCGTGGGTCCTCGCCGAGAACGGCGACACCCCCGACAAGCCCACCCGCTGGGAGGCCGGCCCCCTCGGCACCGCCACCAACAACGTCGCCGAGCTGACGGCCCTGGAGCGGCTGCTCGCCGCCACCGACCCCGCGGTGCCGCTGGAGGTCCGGATGGACTCCCAGTACGCGATGAAGGCCGTCACCACCTGGCTGCCCGGCTGGAAGCGCAACGGGTGGAAGACCGCCGCGGGCAAGCCCGTCGCCAACCGGGAACTGGTGGTCCGCATCGACGAACTGCTGGCCGGGCGCGCCGTCGAGTTCCGGTACGTGGCGGCCCATCAGGTGGACGGCGACCCGCTGAACGACTTCGCCGACCGGGCCGCCAGTCAGGCCGCGATCGCTCAGCAGGGCGCGGGCAGCGCCCTGAACTCCCCGGAACCCCCGCCGTCCCCGACGCCCGTGGGCAAGAAGACGCCCGCCCGTACGCGCGGTGCGCGTACGGGCGGGCGGGCCGCCTCCACCGGGGGGTCGGCGAGGACCCTGAAGGCCAAGTTCCCCGGCAGGTGCGGAGTCTGCGGTCGCGGCTACCCGGCCGGCGAGGAGATCGCCAAGGTCGGCCAGGGCTGGGGCCATCCGGAGTGCCGCGCGGCCGGCTGAGGCGATGTCACCGGCGTGGCGCCGTCACAGGACGGTGCCGCGCCACTCACCGGTCTCGGTGCCGCGCTCCTCGATGAACGTCTTGAAGCGCGCCAGGTCGGCCTTGGCGTTGCGCTCGACGAAGCCCAGCTTGTCGCCGATCTTCTCGGCGGCGCCCTCGGGCTGGAGCCGCATGCGCAGGTTCACCCTCGTCGCGCCGGGGGCGACGGGCTGGAAGGTGACCCGGCCCTCCTGCTTGGTGTCCCCGTCGACGGTGGTCCAGCTGACGCACTCGTCCGGGATCTGCTCGGTGATCTCGGCGTCGAACTCCCGCTTGACGCCGTCCACCTTGGTCACCCAGTGCGTGAGCGTGTCGGTGCGCTGCTCGATCCGCTCGACCCCGCTCATGAACTCGGGGAAGGTCTCGAACTGCGTCCACTGGTTGTACGCGGTGTGCACAGGAACTCGGACCTCGATGGATTCCTCGATCACGGACACGTGATGTCCTCCTTCGTGTAGCTTGCGTGACTTGCGTCTTGCCGCCCGCTCCGGAGGCAAACCGGATCGCGCGAGAAAGCGGAAGCCCGCTCTCCGCGACCGGGTCCGCCGCGGGGTCCGCGGCCGGGCCCGTCCCCGCGACCCGTGCCCGGCAGGCCGCCGCGCCACGGGGCGTGACAGACTTGCCGGTATGGAACAGCGAGTAATCGGCAGGTCCGGGCAGAACCTCTCGGTCATCGGACTCGGCACCTGGCAGCTGGGCGCCGACTGGGGCGACGTCGACGAGAAGGACGCGCTGGCCGTCCTCGAGGCGGCCGCGGAGTCCGGCATCACCTTCTTCGACACCGCGGACGTCTACGGCGACGGACGCAGCGAGCAGACCATCGCCGCGTTCCTGCGCGGCCGGCCCGACCTGGACGTCACGGTGGCCACCAAGATGGGCCGCCGGGTCGACCAGATCCCGGAGAATTACGTCCTGAAGAACTTCCGGGAGTGGAACGACCGCTCCCGCCGCAACCTCGGCGTGGAGCGCCTGGACCTGGTCCAGCTGCACTGCCCGCCCACGGCCGTCTACTCCACCGACGAGGTGTTCGACGCGCTGGACACCCTGGTCGAGGAGGGCCGCACGGCCGCCTACGGCGTCAGCGTCGAGACCTGCGCCGAGGCGCTGGAGGCCATCGCCCGGCCGCACGTGGCCAGTGTGCAGATCATCCTCAACCCGTTCCGCATGAAGCCGCTGCTCGAGGTGCTGCCCGCGGCCGCCGAGGCCGGCGTCGGCATCATCGCCCGCGTGCCGCTGGCGTCCGGGCTGCTCTCCGGCAAGTACACCAAGGACACCGTCTTCGCGGAGAACGACCACCGGACCTTCAACCGGCACGGCGAGGCCTTCGACCAGGGCGAGACCTTCTCCGGCGTCGACTACGCCACGGGCGTCGAGGCCGCGGCGGAGTTCTCCGGCCTGGTCCCCGCGGGCTTCACCCCCGCCCAGGCCGCGCTGCGCTGGATCATGCAGCAGCCCGGCGTCACCACCGTGATCCCCGGCGCCCGCACCCCGGAGCAGGCCCGCACCAACGCCGAGGCGGCCTCCCTGCCGCCGCTCTCCGAGGAGACGCTGGCGGCGATCCGCGAACTCTACGAGCGCAGGATCAAGGAGCAGGTCGAGAACCGCTGGTAGCCAGGCAGGGTACGACGGAGGGCGGGACCGGTCGCACTGACCGGTCCCGCCCTCCGTCGTACGCCTGCGGCGTCGTGCTGCCGGCGGTGCCGTACCGCCCGCGGTCACGCCTCGATGAGCAGCTCCCGCTCCTGCTCCTGGTCCCCGGACACGGTCCCCTGGTCGCGGACCGTGAACGCCGCGGACAGCGTCTCGCCCGCCTTGTGGACCGCCTCGGGCGTGCCCTGCAGGGTCACGGTCACCGGATCGGCGACCCCCGTGCGTCCCGAGGTGTCCGGCGGGGTGGGAGCGGAGCCTTCGCCGCTCCCGAAGAGCGCGGTGTGCACCGTGGCGTGCTCGTCCTTCGGCTGCGAGTCCGGAGGCCCGAAGACGGGCTCCAGCGTGCGCAGAACCGCCTGGGCGTCGGAGCAGTGCCCTCCGGTGAGGGTGATGGTGAGCTGTGTGCCGGTCATGGTCAACGGACTCCCTCGGCCCAGATCGCCTGCCTGATTGCAGCCTGACGGGTATCCGCGCCGCCGAGGCCCGAAACCGGCCGACCCGCCTACCGGCCGGTCATGCCTGCTTGGCCTGGGGAATCACGGGCAGAAGGGGCACTCGTACGAAGTACCCGGCGAACAGGAGTAAGGGTGAGCGGTAACCGATCCGCGGACGACGACGGCCTGAGCGACGGCATAGGCCGGCAGCTCAACAGAGGCCGCAACGAGACGGAGGAGGAGGCGGCCGACCGGAAGTGGGGCGAACTGATCCAGGAGGTCAGGGTCGCCCAGACCGGCGTGCAGATCCTCTTCGGCTTCCTGCTCACCGTCGTCTTCCAGCCCGGCTACGAGGAACTCGGCAGCACCGACCGGCGCATCTACCTGGTCACCGTGGTCCTCGGCGCGGCGACGACCGGTGCGCTCATCGCACCCGTCGCCCTGCACCGCATAGTCTCCGGCCGCCGGGTGAAACCGCAGGCCGTGCAGTGGGCGGCCCGGGTGACCTTCACCGGCCTGGTCCTGCTGCTGGGGACCATGACGTCCGCGCTGCTTCTCGTGCTCCGCGTCGCCACCCACGACGGCTTCGTGCCCTACCTGGTCGCGGGGGTGCTCTCCTGGTACATCCTGTGCTGGTTCGTGCTCCCGCTGTGGACCCGCTACCGCTACACCTCCAAGTAACGCCCCCCGGGGCGACATGCCGAAGGCCCGGTCCCCATCCGCGGGACCGGGCCTTCCGTCCGTCCTGTTCCTGTTCCTTCTCCGTCCGCCCCGTCCGTCCGGCGTGACCGCCGGCCGGGGGCTCTCGCGCCGCGCCCCGGGCGTGGTCTCATCCGTTGGCCAGGAGCTCCGAGAGGAAGCTGTCCACCTCGACCTGCTCGTCGCCGGGGGCGACCACCCGGTACGTCTCCTCCAGGAACCGCTCCACGGCCGGCGCCCAGGCGTGCACCACGGCGTGGTGCCGCTCGCCGTCCCCCTTGTGCTCCCCGTAGAAGTCCATCCGCAGCTCGTGCCAGCCACGGGCGTAGCGCGGGGAGAAGCGCACGTCGCCCTCGCCGACCGGACGGCGCAGGCCCTCGGCGAGCATCTCCCGGGCCAGTCGCCAGCGGGCCAGCACCCGGCCGTCATGGCTGAAGGTGGCGGTGACCGCGAAGGGGTCCTCCATGTCGTAGCTGAGGTGGGCGAGCACCGCGAAGCGGTTGGCGTCGTCGCCGCTCCCGCCGGACTGGAGCTGCATCACAACGGCCCTGTGCACGAACGCGCTCGACTTCATCGAGACCTCCGGGGGGAGTGGACGGGAGATGTACCGTGCCCACCCTGTTACCCCCACTCACGGCAGCCATGACCACGACTTCCGCGGGCGGGGCGATCAGCCGAAAGCGTTGCGCAACTCCGGCAGCAGCGTCCGCTCGGACCACTCCAGGAACGGGTACTGCGTCTCGTCCCCGCCGATCTGCACGAAGGCCAGTTCGGTGAAGCCGGCCTCGGCGTAGGGCCGCACCGCCTCGACGTACGCCTCCGGGTCGTCGCCGCAGGGGATCGAGGAGGCGACGTCGTCCGGCCGCACGAACTGCGTGGCCGAGGCGAACGAGTCGGGATGCGGCAGCTCCGCGTTGACCTTCCAGCCCAGTCCGAACCAGCGGAACATCTCGTGCGCCCGGGCGACCGCGGCCTCGCGGTCCGGGTCGAAACAGACCGGCAGCTGCCCGACCCGCGGCTTGCCCTCGCCGCCGTGCTGGTCGAAGAGATCCAGCAGGTCCTTCTTCGGCTCCGTCGCGATCACCAGGTCGGCGTAGTGGCCGGCCAGGGCGCAGGACTGCTCCCCGGACACGGCGATCCCGATCGGCGGAGGCTGGTCGGGCAGGTCCCACAGCTTGGCGGAGTCCACCTGGTAGTGCTCCCCGTGATAGGTCACGTGCCCGCCGTCGAAGAGCGCGCGGATGATCTCCACCGCCTCCTCGAACTGCTCGTGCCGCACGTCCACCGGGGGCCAGCCCTC
The DNA here is from genome assembly GCF_040295685.1 of Streptomyces sp. NPDC002734. Taxonomy (NCBI): domain Bacteria; kingdom Bacillati; phylum Actinomycetota; class Actinomycetes; order Kitasatosporales; family Streptomycetaceae; genus Streptomyces; species Streptomyces sp. NPDC002734. The sequence continues at coordinate 36,036 of NZ_JBEOVU010000021.1, read as the reverse complement.
GCCGACGACGTGCTCGTTGAGGTTCTCGCCCGACCCCAGGCCCAGCCGGAACCGGCCCTGGGACAGCAGCTGGAGGGTCGCCGCCTTCTGGGCCACCACCGCCGGGTGGTAGCGGTAGGTCGGACAGGTCACGTACGTCATCAGCGGGATCCGCGAGGTCGCCTGCGCCGCGGCGCCCAGCACCGCCCACGCGTACGGGGAGTGCCCCTGCTCGCGCAGCCACGGGAAGTAGTGGTCGGAGGTCACCGAGAAGTCGTAGCCCACCTCCTCGGCCCGCACCACGTGCCCCACCAGCTCCCGGGGCCCTGCCTGCTCGGTCATCATCGTGTAGCCGAATCGCACCATGCCCGCCGCGTTCCCGACATAAGGGGCGGAAAACCGCGGGACGGGCCGCTCGGTGGATCTCACCGCCGGCCCCGGCCTTGCCGGAACAGGGGCGAGCGGCCTCGAACGCCGGTCGGCCGCCCGTCGTTGTGGCAGGCTGGACAGGTGATGCTCGAGGATCTGGTCCGGCTGCGCCGGGCGCGGGACACCATGGACCGCGACTACGCGGAACCGCTCGACGTGCCGGCCCTCGCCGCGGTCGCCCTGATGTCGCCCGGCCACTTCTCCCGCAGCTTCCGCGCCGCGTTCGGGGAGACCCCCTACAGCTATCTCATGACGCGCCGCGTCGAGCGGGCCAAGGCCCTGCTGCGCCGGGGGGACCTGTCGGTCACCGAGGTCTGCTTCGCGGTCGGCTGCACCTCCCTGGGATCCTTCAGCTCGCGCTTCACCGAGCTGGTCGGTGAGACGCCCAGCGCCTACCGGGCCAGGGACCACTCGGCCGGCGCGGCCGTGCCGCCCTGCGTCGCCAAGCTGTACACGCGACCGATCAGGAACGGAGAAGCGAAGTCCGCCCCCCGCGCCTAGCGTGGAGCGCATGGACATCAGACTCTCGCAGTGCTTCATTACCGTCGACGACCACGACAAGGCGCTTTCCTTCTACCGCGACGCCCTCGGGCTCGAGGTGCGCAACGACGTCGGCTTCGAGAACATGCGCTGGGTGACCCTCGGCTCCCCGGCACAGCCCGACGTCTCCGTGGTGCTGGAGCCGCCGCTCGCCGACCCGAACGCCTCGCCCGCCGACCAGCAGGCGATGGCCGACCTCCTCGCCAAGGGGCTGCTGCGGGCCGTCATCTTCGCCACCGACGACGTCGACGGCACCTTCGAACGCATCCGCTCCGCCGGCGTCGGCGAGGTGCTGCAGGAGCCCACCGACCAGCACTACGGCGTGCGGGACTGCGCCTTCCGCGACCCCGCCGGCAACATGATCCGCTTCCAGCAGGCCCGGAAGGGCTGAGCCTCCCGCTCGGCGGCTGCCGGTGCCGCGGCGCGGCGGCCCGGACGGGTGAGCCGCCCGCCCGCACGGGGGCCGTCCCGGGTGCCGGGACCGCCGCCGGCTGGTCGACTGGTCCCACCGACGTCGTGCGAGGAGGCGCAGGTGGGCGACCGGCTCGGACAGGCCGCGTGGGTGGTGGGGGTGACGCAGTTCTTCGTGATCCACGCGATCGTGGAGTCCGCGTGGCCGCGCCCCTACAGCTGGGCGGTGCACAACATCAGCGACCTGGGGAACGTCACCTGCGGCCCGCAGGGACGGGAGCCGCGCTACGTGTGCTCGCCGGAGCACGACCTGATGAACGGCTCGTTCATCGCCCTCAGCGTGCTGTTCCTGGCCGGCGTGGTGCTGGCCGGCGGCCTCTGGCGGCGCGGCCCGGCCGGCCTGGTGGCCCGCACCGCGCTGGCCACCACCGCCTCCGGATTCGCCCTGGCCGGCCTCGCGCCCGCCGACGTCGACGAGCCCGTTCACGTGCTCGGCGCGGTGCTGGCGCTCGCTGTCGGCAACGCCGCCCTGTTCCTGGCCGGTATCGGCCTCGCCGACCGGGTCCCGAGGGTGTGGCGCCGGGCCGCGGTGGTCGCGGCGGCCACCGGGTCGACCGGCTGCGTGCTGCTCGTCCTCCAGCGGGACCTGGGCCTCGGGACGGGCGGCATGGAGCGCGTCGCGGCCTATCCGATCCTTCTGTGGGCCTTCGCCATCGGCCTGGCCGGACTGCTGGGACGTCTCGACAAGGTGACGTGGCCGACGACGCGGCCCGGATGAGGCTCCTCCGGGGCGCGCCGGAAGAAGTCGGACCGGCAGCCTCGGCGGCTCGCGGAAAGGCGCCGTCACGGCCGCCGGAGGCACCGCTCGCGGTGCGGCGCGGCAGTCGTGGGAGCACCTGACGGCGCCGTGCGCGCAGGCCCCGCACGACCCCTCCGAGCGGTACGCCCGACGGCTCCGGCCTGGGTCAACTCCCCTTCTCCGCCTAGAATTCAGCGATGGAACGCACCCCACGGAGCATGCGCAGTGTTCGCACCACCGACGACGTACTGAGGCTGATGGACGCCCTGTTCGCCCCCGGGGCGGACCGGTGGACGGACGGCGGCGCCCACTGGTGGGACCGGTTCTACGCGGACCGCTCCCGCGGCGTGCCCTTCTTCGCCGCCGATCCCGACGAGAGCCTGGCGTCCTGGCTGGACCGCGGCCTGGTCACCCGGGGCGCCCGCGGCCGCGCCCTGGACCTCGGGTGCGGCCCGGGCCGCAACACGCTGCGACTCGCCCGGCACGGGTTCGCCGTCGACGCGGTGGACCTCTCACCGAAGGCGCTCGCCTGGGCGCGGGAACGCGCCGAACAGGCGGGCGTCGAGGCGCGGTTCCACCGGGCCGACGCCTTCACCCTCACCGAGGACGACCTGGACGGGAGCTACGACCTGATCTACGACTCGGGCTGCTTCCACCACCTGCCCCCGCACCGCCGTGTCAGCTACCTCGCCTTCCTGGACCGGTTCCTGGCCCCCGGCGGCGCCTTCGGCATCGGCTGCTTCGCCGCGGGCGAGGAGAACTCCGGGACGGAACTGCCCGACCTCGCCCTCTACCGGGACGCCGGCCTGCACGGGGGAGTGGCGTACGGCGACGACGACCTGAGGTGGATCTTCTCCGACCACACCGAGGTGGAACTCCGCCGGATGCGCCGGCCCGCTCCCGGGTCGGGAACGTTCGGCGAACCCTTCCTCTGGGCCGGCCTCTTCCGCCGGCCCGGGCCGCCCGCCTGAACCGCACACCCGGGTACCGCTCCTGCCCCGGCCGTCACCGCCGGAGGTGTCGGAGTGGCCTGGCACGATGCGCCCCATGGAACTCGCACACGCTTTCGACGGACTGGACGACCTTCCCTGGTCCGCGGTCTCCCACGCCTACGGCGCCGCCGACGACCTCCCCGACCTGCTGCGCGCCCTGGCGGGGCCGGACGACGGCGCGGCCGACGAGGCGTTGTCCGAGCTGTACGGATCCGTCCTGCACCAGGGGACGGTGTACGCCGCGACCGTCGAGACCGTGCCCTACCTGGCCCGTCTCGCGGCGGCCGGACGGCGGACCACCGACGTGCTGGGACTGCTCGGCGGCATGGCCGAGAGCGAGGACGAGTGGCAGGTGGCGCCGGGCGCGGTCCGGGAGGCCGTGGCGGCGCAGCTCCCGCTGCTGCTGCCCTTGTCGGAGGACGAGGATCCGGAGGTCCGCCGCTGGGCCGTCTGGACCGTCGCGCACAGCCGGGCGTCCGGGGTCGCGCTGCCCGCGCTCCGCGCCCGCTGGGACAAGGAGCACGACCCGGCCGCGCGGGCGGAGGTGCTGACCGGCATCGCCCGCCTCGACCCGTCGCTCGGCGCGGCGCTCGCCGCGCACGTCCTGGACGTCGAGCAGCCCGCCGAGCTGCGCCTGGCCGCCGTCTTCGCCGATCTCGACGCCGGCACGCCGTGGAGCGGGAAGCACCACACCGTCATGCTCTCCGTCCTTCCGGCCGACCCGCTGATGTCGGCGGGCATGCACCTGGACCGCGGGGAGCCGCTGTGCGCGGTCGTCGAGGCGCTGCTGGAGCGGCGTGACCGGGCGGACCGTGAGGGAGTGTTCGCCCTGCTGGACACCGCCCTGCGCGACGACCGGCAGGAGGTGCGCAAGGAGGCCCGCTGGGCGGCGGACCGGGCCTGCGCGCTGTCCCGCAGCGCACCGCGGCGACTGGTCCCCGGCCTGCTGGCCTCGGTCGGCGCCGACGCGGGGCGCGCGCCCGAGGAGCGCGACCTGGTGGACGTCTCCTCGCTGCTGGGCCGCCTGGGGGCCGCCGCGGCGCAGGCCGCGCCGGCGCTCGCCCCGCTCGCCGGCCGGAACCCGGAGCGGGAGGACGATCACGCGGACCGGGCCCTCGCCGCGCTCGTGCTGACGGCCCCCGCCGAGGCCGCGCCCCTGCTGGCCGGCGCACTCGAGCGGCGGCCACGCGCCCTGGACGCCGCCGCCGGATTCCACGCGCCGCTCGACGCCTGCGCCCTTCCGTACCACGAGAGACTCCTCGACGCTGTGCGCCGCCGCCTGCGCGAACCGGACGACCTGGACAGCGCCGAGGTGTGGCGCCTGACGGGACTGCTGACGGGGTGGGGAGCGCGGTCCGCAGTCACGCTCGAGGAGCTCCTGGAGCTCCTCCCGCGCTTTCCCGTCCAGGTCGCCCCGGCCGTGGCCGCGGTCGCCGCGGCCTGTCCGCCCGCCGAACGCACCCGTGCCGCCGAGGCACTGCGCTCCGTCGCCGTGGCCGGCGAGGCCGCGCCGGGCGGCGGTGCGCTGCCGGCCGCCCGGGCCCTGCACGCCCTCACCGGTGACCACGCACCCCTGCTGGACCGTCTGGCCCGGCAGCTCACGGCGGGGGCCCGGGAGGTCGCGGAGGCGGCCTCGGCGGCGGCGGAGCTGGGACCCCGGGCCGCCTCGCTCGCACCTGCACTCCGTGCCGCGCTCAGCGACCCCGACGACCGCGCCGTCCACCCGGTGCTCGACGCCGACACGGCGATCGCCATGGCGTTGTGGAGCGTCGAGGGCGATGCCGGCACCGCCGTCGCGGTCCTGGACTCCGTGTTCGCCCGGACGGAGGGCGACCCCTGGGCGCGCTGGACCGCGGTGCGCGCGGCCAGGGCGGCCGCCCGTACCGGTCCGGCCGGACGCCCGCTGACGGCCCGTCTGGAGATCCTCCTCGCCGACCCGGAGCAGACGCCGGCGGCGGTCCTCGCCCTGGCCGCCGTCGCGGACCCCGCCGCTCTCGACCGCCCCGCACTCGCCGCCGCCGTGCTGGACGCGGCCGAGGCGGACGCCGACCCGGCGGGCGCGCTCGACGCCCTGGAGGCCCTGGGCGTCGAGGCCCTCCCCGCCGACTGCCTCCGCCGTCTGGAGGACCTCGCCGAGGGCGACGCGCGGATCGTGCGCTCCGGACTGGAGAACCGGATCATCGGCCAGGACGAGGCGTTCCGGGACGGCGCCCGCGCGTTGCTCGCCGCCGCCGGGGGCGCGAGGGGATGACCCCGGCCCGGGCGTCCGCGCCGAGGCAGCGACCTTGGCCCGGGCGTCCGCGCCGAGGCAACGGCCCTGGCGCGGGCGTCCGCGCCGAGGCAATGGCTCTCACCCAGGCGCCCGCGACGCGACGGCCGTCAGCGGGCGCCCGGCGGCCCGGCCGACCGGACGCCACGGCAGGAACGCGACGCCCGCCGCCTCGCAGGCGTCAGCACCTGGAAGGCCTGGTCACGACCCGGCCCCGGCGCGGTGGGAAGGCGCATCGCGCCGAAGCCGACGCGGCCGACGGGAAGCCGGAAAGCGACGTCCCGCGGAGCCGCCCCGGTCACCGGGGGAGCACCGCGAAGGCCTCGACCTCCAGCAGGAGTTCGGGGCGGATCAGGGCAGACACCGCCACCGCCGTGCTCGCCGGCGGGCGGCTGAGGTCGACGTACTGGTCACGGACCGCCCGCACCTCGGGGAGGTCGGTGATCCGGGTGACGTAGAAGCCCAGCTTCACCACGTCCGAGAAGGAGGCGCCGGCCGCCTCCAGGCACAGCCCGAGGTTCCGGAAGACCTGGTGGGCCTGCGCGGTGACGTCCCCCTCGCCGACCACCCGGCCCTCGGCGTCCAGGGGGATCTGGCCGGAGATCACCGCGAGGCGTCCCTCCGCCACGACCACGGGGCTGTAACCGTTGCCGGGCACCAGGCCGTCGACGGAGGGGTGGACCAAAGTGGTGCTGTCGTTGCCGGACATGCGTTCCCTTCTGTGACAGGACGTCACACGCTACCGAGCGGCCGCCTCCGGCGCGCCCGGTTTCCGGGCCGGTCGCGCCGCCTCCGGACAGGGCCGGCCACCCCGGGCATGAGGCCACCCCGGGGCACAGGGCCGACCACCCCGGCAACGGGCAGGCCGTCAGCGCGGCGGCTCGTCGTCGGGGCGGCCGCCGATCCAGTCCTGCAGCGTGCGCAGCCGGCCCGACCAGCGCCGGTCGTGCCGCTCGGCCCGCCGCTCGGCGCGGGCCGAGGTGCGGGGCCGACGGCGGTAGAAGCGGCGGGCCCAGGGGGAGCCGGGGCGGGCGAGGCGGACCGCGCCCACCAGCGAGACGAACGGGACCACCAGGCCGAAGACGGCCACCCGGGCCTTGCCCTTGGACAGGGCCAGCAGCGCGAGCAGGAAGTGCACGACGACCGTGACGGCCACGGTGCCGCGCCCCTCCCGGTCGCCCTCGTCGAGGCCGTCCACCCCGAACGGCAGGAACCCCGCGAGCAGCAGCCCGGCCAGCGCGGCGGTGATCGCCACCACCTCGACGCTCTTGCGGCCCGCCTCCGACCAGTAGACGTCCGCCAGGTGGAGGATCAGCGCGAACTCGTCCAGCACCAGTCCGGCGCCCACCCCGAAGACCACCGCGGCGGCCCAGGCGCCGAACCCGTGGTCGCCGCTCGCGACCGCGGCGAAGCCGCCCGCCACGGTGAGCACCACTCCGGGCACCACATGGTGGACGTGCACGCCGCCGCCCGTCTCGACGTTGCGGAACGGTCCCCGGCCGGCCCGGATCATCCGGGTCACCAGCCGGGTGACCGCGAAGGTGACGACGAAGGCCGTGAGAGCGAGCAGCAGGGGAAGCTTGCCGGGCTCGACGATGTTCCGGTACAGCCAGTGACCCATGACGGGACTCTATGTCGACATGTCCGCTCCTTCCTGGTTGTACGGGCGCGTCGGCCTATTGGCCGGGCCCTATGATGACCGCGCCGACGAGCGGCGACGACCAGGAGGAACCCCCATGACCGGCGGACCGCTGACCATCGCCGTCGCCCAGCCGCGCACCGTGGCCCACGACGTGGCGGGCAACGCCCTCGCCCACGCCGAGGCGGTGCGGGCGGCGGGCGCGAGGGTCGTGGTGTTCCCCGAGCTCTCCCTGACCGGCTACGAACTGGACGCCGCCCCGGTCGGGCCGGACGACGAGCGGCTGGCCCCGATCGTCGCCGCGTGCGCCGAGACCGGCACGCTCGCCCTGGTCGGCGCGCCGGTGCCCGGGCCGCACATCGGGGTCCTCGCCGTGGACGGCGACGGCGCCCGCGTGGTGTACGGCAAGACGCATCTGTACGGCGCCGAGGCCGACCACTTCGAGCCCGGCGAGCCGGCGGTGCTCGAGGTCGACGGCGTCCGGCTGGGCCTCGCGGTCTGCCGGGACACCGGCCTGCCCGAGCACGCGGCGGCCACCGCCGCCCTCGGCATGGACGGCTACGTGGCCGGCGTGGTGCACTCCGAAGCCGAGGCCGAGGTGCACGGCGAGCGGGCCCGCCGGGCCGCCGCCGACCACGGCGTCTGGGTCGCCACCGCGGCCTTCGCGGGGCCCACCGGCGGCGGCTTCGACCGCACCTCCGGACGCTCGGGCGTCTGGGCTGCCGACGGGTCCCTCCTCGCCGAGGCGAGCGACCTGCCCGGCGACATCGCCAGGGCGGTCGTCCCGGCGCGGCGAGACGGCTAGAGTCCGGACGGAGCCCGCCGTCCGGCGGGACGACAGGGGGAGAGCCGTGGCCAAGGTCGCCGTCAGTCTGGACGCCGAACTCGTCGTGGAGGTGATGGTCCTCTCCGGCGCAGGCTCCCCCCAGGACGCCGTCGAACTGGTGGTCCGCGACTACATCGCCCGCGGCCACCGCACCGAGGCGCGCACCGAGCTCAAGGACGAGCGGCTGCGGGAGATCGACGCCAAGCCGCAGGACCCCCAGGGCTGAAACCCTGGGCTGAGATCCAGGGTTGACCGCCAGGGCTCAAACTCAGGGCTCAAATCCTGGGCTGGCTCCGGGCCGGGCCTGAGCCCCGGCCCGCGCACAGGGCGGTCGCCCCTGCCGCCTCAGCCCGGGGACACGAACCCCGACTCGTACGCGGCGATGACCGCCTGCGTGCGGTCCCGCACCCCCAGCTTCGCGAGCACCCCGCTGACATGGGACTTCACCGTCTCGGTGCCCACCACCAGCCGGCCGGCGATCTCCGCGTTGGACAGGCCGCGGGACATCAGCCGCAGCACCTCCGCCTCCCGCTCGGTCAGCTCCGCGCGCTCCAGCCGGGCCCTCGCCTCGGCGTTGCCGCGCGTCGCCCCGTACTCGGCCGCCAACTGCCGTACCGCCGCCGGGAAGAGCAGGGAGTCGCCCTCGGCCACCAGCCGCACCGCGCCGACGATCTCGGCGGGCCGGGCCCGCTTGAGCAGGAAGCCGTCCGCGCCCGCCCGCAGCGCGCCGTACACGTACTCGTCGTTCTCGAAGGTGGTGATCACCAGGATCTTCGGCGGCCTGTCGACCGACCGCAACACCGCGCGGGTCGCCTCGATGCCGTCCATCAGCGGCATCCGCACGTCCATCATCACCACGTCCGGGCGCAGGCTCCGCACCAGCGGGATCACCGCGGCGCCGTCCGCCGCCTCGCCAACCACTTCGATGCCCGGTCCGGCCTCCAGCACGGCCCGCAGACCCATCCGCACGAGCGGTTCGTCGTCGACCAGGAGCACGGTGAGCGGCATCGGCACAGCGTAGATCACCCGGCCGGCAGGTCGACCCGTAGCACCCACAGCCCCTCCTCGGGCCCGGCGGAGGCCTCGCCGCCCAGCAGCGCGGCCCGCTCCCGAATGCCGCGGATGCCGGTGCCGCCGCCGCGCAGCCCGGCCGCTGCTCCCGCCTCGGGCAGCGGGTTGCGGACCTCTATCCGCAGCCGGGCCCCCTCCACCGCGAGCCGCACGCCCACCGGCAGCGACCCCGCGTGGCGCACCGCGTTGGTCAGGGCCTCCTGCAGCATCCGGTACCCCTCGCGGGAGACCGGTCCCGCCACCGTGTCCAGCGGTCCCGCCACCTCGGCGTCCACCTGGGCGCCCGAGGAGCGGGCTGACTCCAGCAGCCGGTCCGCCTCTCCCAGACCGGGCCGGGAGCCGGCCGGGCGCTCCGGGTCGCGCAGCACCAGCAGCACCCGCTCCAGGTCCTCCAGCGCCGCCCGGCCGGTCTCCTCGATGGCGCCCAGCGCCTGCTCGGTGAAACGGGCGTCGCCCGCGGCCCGTGCCGCCCCCGCCTGCACCACCGCCAGGGTGAGAGCGTGCCCGATGGAGTCGTGCAACTCCCGGGCGATGCGGTTGCGCTCCAGCAACTGCTCGGTCCGCTCCTCCAGCCGGGCCAGCCGTTCCTTGGCGGAGGGCCCCAGCAGCGCCCTGGCGGCCCACGCCATCAGCGCGCCCGCCGCCGTGACGAAGGCCAGCAGCACGGCCACGTCCAGCACGGCCAGCAGTCCGTACCACCAGGCGGTGCCGGGCATCCGGAACGCGGAGGAGACCCCCGGGTCGCCGAAGGCCGCCCCGACCAGCGACAGGCACAGGCCGGCCAGCAGGTTGGACACCAGCGCGACGGCGCACCCCACCTCCAGCCGCAGCGCCAGCCAGACCGCGGTGCGCATCCGGTCGTTCCACGAGGCCGACGGCGCGGCGGAGACGCCGTGGTCGTCGCCCGCCCTGCCCGACCCGTCCCTGGCGTGCGGGCCGGGGAAGAGCATCAGCCGCGCCTGCAGCCCCTCGGCGGTACGGACCGCCGGGACCAGGACGCCGAGCAGCACCACCAGCGGCGCCGGCTGCAGGTAGATCAGCAGCCAGTCGGTCGGGGTGGGGTCCACCAGCCCGGGGAAGACCAGGGCCAGCACGAGCGGCAGGATCACCGTGACCACCATGTGCAGCCACCGGGTGTAGGTGACGGCGCGGGTCAGCGGCCGAAGGAGACGAGGCACCTGGTCATGCTGTCAGAGGGACTGCCGCCGGCCCTCCCCCGCATGGGGGAGACGAACCCCTCCGGCCGGGGATGGCCCCGCACCTTCCCGGCGACAGGCTGGGGACATGACCACGATCGAGCTGACCGCCCTGACCAAGGAGTACGGCGCCCGCCGAGCGGTGACCAGAGCGGTGGACGACCTCACCTGCACCGTCGAACCCGGCCGGGTGACCGGCTTCCTCGGCCCCAACGGCGCGGGCAAGTCCACCACCATGCGTCTGGTCCTCGGCCTGGACCGCCCGACCTCCGGCACCGCCACCGTCGGCGGCCGGGACTACACCACCCTCGCCACCCCGTTGCGCACCGTCGGCGCCCTGCTGGACGCCCACTCCGCCCACCCCTCGCGCACCGCCCGCGACCACCTGCGCCACCTCGCGGCGAGCAACCGCATCCCGGCGCGCCGGGTCGACGAGGTGCTGGAGGAGGCCGGGCTCGCCCCGGTCGCCGGTCGCCGGGTCAGGACCTTCTCGCTCGGCATGCGCCAGCGCCTGGGCATAGCCGCCGCCCTGCTCGGCGACCCTCCGGTGCTGATGCTGGACGAGCCGACCAACGGCCTCGACCCGGAGGGCTTCGTGTGGATGAGGCAGCTGCTGCGCCGGCTCGCCGGTGAGGGCCGCACGGTGCTGATGTCCAGCCACCTGATGAACGAGACCTCCGCCGTCGCCGACCACCTGGTGGTGCTGGGCCGAGGGCGGCTGCTCGCCGACATCGGCACGCACGCGTTCATCGACCGCAACTCCGCCGCGCGGGTCCAGGTCCGCACCAGCGACCCGGTGCGCCTGCGGGCGAGCATGGCCGCCCGTGGCCACACGATGCGCGAGGCGGAGAACGGCCGGTGGACCGTCGAGGGCGCCACGGCCGAGGAGGTCGGGGCGGTGAGCGCGAAGGAGGGCATACCCGTTCTCGAACTCACCGACCTGCGCGTGTCGTTGGAGGACGCCTACCTGGCCCTCACCTCCGCCTCGGCCCAGTTCGCCGCCGCGTCCCCGCGCACCACGACCAGCCCCCAGGAGGCCTGACCATGTCCGTCGCGACCGTCGCACCCGTGCTCCACTCCGAATGGATCAAGATCCGTTCGGTGCGGGCCAGTTGGGGCTCCCTGCTGGCGATCCTCCTGGTCACGACGGCCCTCACCGTCCTGACGTACTCCACCATCGGCGAGGCGGAGGCGGCCGACGGGGGGCAGCAGGCGAAGGAGGCCTTCTACACGTTGAACTTCGCGCAGGTCGCCGCGCTGGCCTACGGGGCCACCGCGGTGTCGTCGGAGTACCGGGAGGGCGCCCTGCGGGTGTCGCTGGCGGCCGTGCCGCGCCGCGGACTCCTGTACGGGGCGAAGACCGGGGTGATAGCGGTCACCGCCCTGCTGGTGTGCGTCCCGACGACCTTCGTGACCTTCCTCGTCGGCCAGTCCTTCCTCGGCGACCACGCCATCGGCCTCGACCACCCGGGAGTGCTGCGGGCCTGTGTCGGAGGGGCGGTCTACCTGGTGCTGATGACGCTGTTCGCCGCCGGTGTCACCTTCCTGCTGCGCAGCGCGGTCGGCACGCTGAGCATCCTGGTCCCGTTCGTCCTGGTCGGCTCCTTCGTGCTCGGGGACGCGGCCGGCGGGATCGGCGCCTACCTGCCGGACCGGGCCGGCAGCCACTTCTTCCGGGAGACCCCGCCCGGACCGCTCGGCCCCTGGGAGGGCCTGGGCGTGACCGCCCTGTGGGCGGCCGCGGCGCTGGCCGCGGGCTGGTGGGCGGTGCGCCGCCGGGACGCCTGAGCGCCCTCGTGACGGCGCGCCGCCGGCAGCAGCGGCCGCGGGGCAGCGGCGGCCGCCGGGCGTCAGTGCAGGAACTTGAGTCCCACCACCCCGCCCACGATCAGGGCGAGGCAGATCAGCCGGGCGGCGGTGGCGGGCTCGTGCAGGAAGAACATCCCGTAGAGCGCGGTGCCGACAGCGCCGATGCCGACCCACACCGCGTAGCCGGTGCCGATCGGTATCGAGCGCATGGCGAAGGCCAGCCCGCCCATGCTGAGCAGCAGGGCGACGGCGAAGAACAGGGAGGGGACGAGGCGGGAGAACCCGCGCGAGGCGTTCAGGGCGACGGCCCAGACGGTTTCGAGCAGTCCGGACACGATGAGCACGAGCCAGGCGGTCACGACGGTGGAACCCTTCGGACGAGGCGACAGAGGTCGTACGCCGTCTTGTCCTCACCGGGTACGGCGCGCTCGTCCGGGGCCGCCCGGGGCGACCGTGGCCGAGGCTAACACGGTCGGCGTGACCGGTGCCGCGGCCCACCGCCGAAGGTGACGGACGCCGCCGCGGAGGGGTTCGGCACCGCCTGGAGAGGCCGTTGGGCACCGGCCGCCGGCAGCGTCCGGAGGCCGATCGCACGCAGAGTCGGATTTCGGTCACGGACCAGTACGCCGGACACTACGATGGCCCGCCATGACCGAGACGAAGTGGGCGCCGGAGAGCTCTTCCGCGCGCCTGCAGGACACCCGCGCGTCCTACGACACCGTCGCCGAGGACTACGCCGCACTGCTCTGCGACGAGCTGTCGCACAAGCCCTTCGACCGGGCGATGCTCGCCGCCTTCGCCGACCGGGTGCTGACCCGGGGCGGCGGACCGGTCGCCGAGCTCGGCTGCGGCCCCGGGCGCATCACCGCCCACCTTCGCCGGCTCGAACTCGACGTCTTCGGTGTCGACCTCTCCCCGGAGATGATCCGCGTCGCCCGCCGCGACCATCCCGGCCTGCGCTTCGAGGTGGGTGACATGACCGCGCTGGACGTCAAGGACGCCTCGCTCGCGGGGGTGTGCGCCTGGTACTCCACGGTGCACACCCCGCCCGAGGAACTGCCGCGGGTCTTCACGGAGTTCCACCGGGTCCTGGCCCCCGGCGGCACCCTGCTCCTCGCCTTCAAGGCCGGTGACCGGCACCGGAGCCTGACCCACGCCTACGGTCACGACCTCTCCCTGGAGGTCCACTGGACCCCTCCCGAGCTGGTCCAGCGACTGCTCACGGAGGCGGGTCTGGCGGTGGAGGCGCAGGTGGTCCGCGCCCCGGACGAGCAGGAAGGCGGCCCCCAGGGCTACGTCCTGGCCCACCGCCTGCCGCGGGAGGCCCGGCCGCGCCGGTGAGGCAGGCGTGGTTCCCGAGCGCCCGAGTGACGTGGTACACACGGCTGATCACAGTCCTGTCCGCCAACAGGAAGGTCGCTCATGTCCGCCACACGACGTCAGATGCTCGCCCGCTCCGGTGCACTCGGAGCGGGCATCGTGGTTTCGGGGGCCGTAGCGGAGCTGTTCTCCGCCTCGGCCGCCTCCGCCCTGCCGCTCACCGAGAACGGGTACGGCCCGCTGGTGCCCGACCCGGACGGCCTGCTCGACCTGCCGAAAGGTTTCCGCTACCGGGTGCTCTCCCGTGAGGGTGACGCCCTGCGCTCCGGGGAGGGCCCGGTGCCCTCCCACTGTGACGGCATGACGGCGCTGCCCGGCAGGAAGGGCCGCGTCCACCTCGTCCGCAACCACGAGAACCGCGTCACCGCCGCGCTCGGAGTCCCCACCGTCGACGGCCTGACGTACGACCCGGCGGCCAAGGGCGGCTGCACCCTGCTCACCCTGGACGGCCCCGGCGGCGCCGTCGTGGACGAGCGGGTCGCGATCGCCGGCACCGCCGTCAACTGCAGCGGCGGGCCCACGCCCTGGGGGACCTGGCTGACCTGCGAGGAGACCGAGGACAAGGCGGGGGTCGCGGGCTACGCCAAGGACCACGGCTTCATCTTCGAGGTCGACCCCGCCGACCCGCGGCGCAGCGGAGCGGTGCCGCTCACCGCGATGGGCCGGTTCCAGCACGAGGCGGTCGCCGTCGACCCCGTCCACGGCATCGTCTACGAGACCGAGGACGCCTTCATCGCCCCGTTCGGCCTGTTCTACCGCTTCCTGCCGCGGCGGCCCGAGGGCCGCCTGGGGTCGCTGCGCGCCGGCGGCCGCCTCCAGGCCATGCGGGTGCCGGACCTGCCCGACCTGTCCGTGGTCGACGAGCCGGGGGCGAGCTTCGGCGGCGTGGAGTGGGTGGACGTCCCCGACCCGCTGGCCGAGCAGACGCCGACCCGCCTTCAGGACTACGGCCCCGGCGGCGTCACCCGCGGACAGAAGCTGGAGGGCTGCTACTGGGGCGGGCGCTCGGTCTACTTCGTCTCCTCCTACGCGCGCACCGGCGAGGGATCGGGCGCGGACCACCACGGTCAGGTGTGGCGCTACGACCCGGGCGCCCGCCGCCTCACCCTGGTGATCGTCTTCGGTCCCGGGTCGGACGTCCAGTTGCCGGGCGATTCCCCCGACAACATCTGTCTGGCGCCCGGCGGGTCCCTGATGGTCTGCGAGGACGGCAGCGGGGCCCAGCACGTCTTCGGCGTGACGCGGCGTGGCCAGGTGTACACCATGGCGCGCAACGCCCAGAACATCGGCACGGAAGAGGCCCCCGAGTGGGGCGAGTTCGCCGGCGTCGCCTTCTCGCCCGACGGCGGGACCATGTACGTCAACTGCTACGACCCGGGCACCACCTTCGCGGTCACCGGCCCCTGGCACAGGTAGCGCCGACACCGGCCGGGGGGCGGCTCAGCGCAGTCGCCCCCCGGCCCCTGCCCGGCGGCCCGCTCGCGTCCAGGTCGCGGCGGACGGGCCCGACCCGGCCGGGATGCCCCCCTCCGGCACACTGCCCGCACCGGAGCGGCCCCTGAGCGTGGCGGGCTCCGCGAGGGTGATGGCGGACTCCGCCACCGCGGGCGTCCCGGGCGCGGACGCCGGCCGGTCCGGGGGCCCCTCCGGTACGGCTGGGGATCACGGTGGACGCCGCCCACGGGGGCGTCCTGCGGGCGCTCGCCGGACGGGTGGCGGGGGGCGCGCCGTGATCTTGGGGTAGGCGTGGTCCAGACTGGTGCCCAGCCAGTGCGCAGACACGACAGCGGCCCGAGAGCCGTGAGCAGGGAGGCAGCTGATGACCCGTCCGATCGCCGCAGGAGTGGACGGAAGCCCGGAGAGCTTGGCAGCGCTGGAGTGGGCGGCCGTCGAGGCGGGCCGCCGCGGGGCCGAGCTGCGGGTGGCCCACGTGTGGGAACCGCGCAGGGTGAGCGGCGCCGAGGAGCGCAGCGGCAGCAGCGACGAGCAGGAGAGGTGGGTGCGGCAGGGCGTCGAGGACTCGGTCCGCGGTTTGGCCGAACGCCACCCGGGTCTCACGGTGAGCACCCACATCGGCCGGGGCGAGGCCCCCGAAGGGCTGCTGGAGGCGTCCGAGGGCGCCGGGATGCTGGTCCTCGGCTCCCGGGGGCGGGGCCTGTTCCTCGGCTTCCTGCTCGGCTCCGTCGGCCGGCAGGTGATCGCCGAGGCCGGTCTGCCGGTCGTCCTGGTCCGCGCGGACGTCAAGGACGACGGGGACGGCAGGGACGACAGGAACGTCAGGGGCGACAAGGACGCCGAGGGTGGCGCAAGGCCGGCCGGTGAGATCGTCGTCGGACAGCACGGCGAGCCGGAGGACAGCGCCGAGACGCTGCGCTTCGCCTTCGAGACGGCCGCCGCCTGCGGAGCGCCGCTGCGCGCCGTGCGGGCCTGGGCGCTGCCCCCGGTCTTCGCCTACAGCCCCGGCTCGCTGCGCCTGCTGGACGAGGCGGGCGGCCCCGTGCCGTTCGAGCGCAAGGCACTGAGCACCGCCCTGGCCCCCTGGCGTGAGCGCTTCCCGGACGTGCCGGTGACCGAGCACGTCGAGATGGGCAGCGCCGGCGAGGTGCTGCTGTCGGTGTCGGCGGGCGCCCGGCTGACGGTCGTCGGCCGACGCGCGCACCGCTCCGCGGTCGGCAGCCGGCTCGGCTCGGTGGCCGACGCGGTGATCCACCACGCCCCCTGCCCGGTGGCCGTCGTCCCGCCCGGGCCCGACGCCTGAAGCAGGTCGCGCAGGTTCCCCGCGCCGCAGGTCACGGGTTAGATTGCCGAGCGCCCACCGCACACGCCGTGGGCGCGCGGACGCGCGCACGCGGCGCGGAACAGCACCGGGGCGGCGCCGAAGAGGCGCCACCGCAGAGGCAGCACAGGAACGCAGTGAAGGGGACACCGTCATGGACGCGGACGTCATAGTCGTCGGAGCCGGCCTGGCGGGTCTGGTGGCCGCCCACGAGATCACCCGCCAGGGACGCAAGGTCGTGCTGGTGGACCAGGAGAACCCCGCCAACCTCGGCGGCCAGGCCTACTGGTCCTTCGGCGGGCTGTTCCTCGTCGACTCCCCGGAGCAGCGGCGGATGCGCGTCAAGGACTCCTTCGAGCTGGCGTGGAGCGACTGGCAGGGCAGCGCCGCCTTCGACCGCACCGACGACGAGGACTCCTGGGCCCTGCGCTGGGCCCGCGCCTACGTCGAGTGGGCCGCGGGGGAGAAGCGCTCCTGGCTGGACGGGCACGGCATCAGCTTCCTGCCCACCGTCGGCTGGGCCGAGCGCGGCGACCTGCGCGCGGGCGGGCACGGCAACTCGGTGCCCCGCTTCCACGTCGCCTGGGGCACCGGCACCGGCGTGGTCGCGCCCTTCGTGAAGTACGCCCAGCAGGCCTACCAGGACGGACTGCTCACCTTCCGCCACCGGCACCGGGTCGACGAGCTGGTCGTCGAGCAGGGCGCGGTGCGCGGTGTGCGCGGCACCCTGCTGGCCGACGACGACGCCCCGCGCGGCGTCGCCTCCAGCCGTGAGGCCGTCGGGGAGTTCGAACTGCGGGCGCAGGCCGTGGTGGTGACCTCCGGCGGCATCGGCGCCGACCACGACATCGTCCGCCGGTACTGGCCCGAGCGGCTGGGCGCCGCACCCGCCGAGATGGTCACCGGCGTCCCCGCGTACGTGGACGGCCGGATGCTGGAGATCACCGAGTCGGCGGGGGCGCGGCTGGTCAACCGCGACCGGATGTGGCACTACACCGAGGGCGTGCGCAACTGGGACCCCGTCTGGGCGGGCCACGGCATCCGCATCCTGCCCGGCCCGTCGTCGATCTGGCTCGACGCCCTCGGGCGGCGCCTGCCCGCCCCGTACCTGCCCGGCTACGACACCCTCGGCACCCTGCGCCACCTGCGGACCACCGCGGACCTCGCCGAACACGACCACTCCTGGTTCGTCCTCACCCAGAAGATCATCGAGAAGGAGTTCGCGCTCTCCGGCTCCGAACAGAACCCCGACATCACCGCCAAGGACCGCAAGGCCTTCCTCAGGGAGCGCATCCTCGGCAAGGGCGCCCCCGCACCCGTCGAGGCGTTCAAGCAGCACGGCGCCGACTTCGTGGTCGCCGACACGATCGAGGAACTGATCGTGAAGATGAACGCCCTCACCGACAAGCCGCTGCTCGACGCGGCCGAGGTGCGCCGGCAGATCGAGGAGCGCGACCGGCAGCTGGCCAACCCGTACAGCAAGGACGCCCAGGTCCAGGGCATCCACAACGCCCGCCGCTACCTCGGCGACCGGCTCGGCCGGGTGGCCACGCCGCACCGCGTCCTGGACCCGGAGGCCGGACCGCTCATCGGTGTCAAGCTGCACATCCTCACCCGCAAGACCCTCGGCGGCATCCAGACGGACCTGGACTCCCGCGCCCTGGGCCCCGACGGCGCCCCGGTCGAGGGCCTCTACGCGGCGGGCGAGGTGGCCGGTTTCGGCGGAGGCGGCGTGCACGGCTACAACGCCCTGGAGGGGACCTTCCTCGGCGGCTGCCTCTTCTCCGGCCGAGCCGCCGGCCGCGCGGCCGCCCGCGAGGTGGCCTGACCTGCCCGAAGGGTGGATTCCACGCGCGGTCGCCGGGTACCCCGGAGATCTACCAGGAGGTGATCACGCGTGGAGAGCGCCGACCAGGCCGGCCTGCCCGTGCTGCAGTCCCTCGAGGAGCTGGCCTCACTGCTCGAGCGGCACGACGGGCTGTACCTCCGCTGGTCGAAGGGGCCGGACGTCGACATCGCCGCCACGTCCAGCAGGGACGAACTGACGGGCATCGCCATGCCCGGACTGTCCGCCAACCCGCTGGACGTGGAGAAGTGGTGGGACGACCGCCCGCTCGTGCTGTGGGCGGCTCGACGGGTGTACGACTACGAGCACCTGCCCCGGGAGAAAGGGCCGCAGGTACGGCCCTGGGTTCTCAAGGGCGCCGAGGCCGGCCGGGGTCCGGACAACGAGCCGCTGGTCGTCGACGTGGAACCGCTGTGCTGGCTGGGCGACGAGGTGATCGAGGCCGCGCGCACCGAGGTGGCCCGCCACCGGGAGCAGTGGGGCCCCCTCCGACGCGGCCGCTGAGCCGCCGGGCCCCGAAGGCAGGTCCCGAGTGGCGAAACACCTCGGATCGGGGTGGGATCAAAGGAACCTTCGGGGGCATTCGGACCCTGTTGATCGCACAGACCGAACAGCCGACCCAGGAGCCGCAGAAAGGTGGCCATCGTGACACGACCCAGGATCCTGGTGGTGGGCGCGGGCTTCGCGGGAGTGGAGTGCGTCCGTCGCCTCGAGAGGAAGCTCGGCCCCGACGAGGCCGACGTGACCCTGGTGGCGCCGTTCTCCTACCAGCTCTACCTGCCCCTGCTGCCGCAGGTGGCCTCCGGCGTGCTGACCCCCCAGTCCGTCGCGTCCTCGCTGCGCCGCAGCAGCCGCTACCGCACCCGGATCATCCCGGGCGGCGCCATCGGCGTGGACAGCAAGGCGAAGATCTGCGTCATCCGCACCGTCACCGACGAGCTGATCGACGAGCCCTACGACATCCTGGTGCTCACCCCCGGCAGCGTCACCCGCACCTTCGACATCCCCGGCCTCACCGAGCACGCCCGGGGCATGAAGACGCTCGCCGAGGCGGCCTACGTCCGCGACCACGTCATCCAGCAGCTGGACCTCGCCGACGCCAGCCAGGACCCCGCGGAGCGGGCCGCCCGGCTTCAGTTCGTCGTCGTCGGCGGCGGTTACGCCGGCACCGAGACGGCGGCCTGCCTGCAGCGGCTCACCCACAACGCGGTCAAGCGCTACCCGCGCCTGGACCCCGGCCTGATCAAGTGGCACCTGATCGACATCGCCCCGCGGCTGATGCCCGAGCTCGGCGAGAAGCTCGGCGAGACCGCGCTCGGCATCCTGCGCCGACGCGGCATCGAGGTCTCCCTCGGCGTCTCCGTCGCCAAGGTGTCGGACACCGAGGTCACCTTCACCGACGGACGCGTGGTGCCCAGCCACACCCTCATCTGGACCGCCGGCGTCGCCGCCAGCCCGCTGATGTCCACGCTCGGCTGCGAGACCTCCCGCGGTCGGATGGTGGTCGACGCCGAGATGAAGGCGCCCGGCTGCCCGGACGTCTTCGCCCTGGGCGACGCCGCCGCCGTGCCCGACCTCGCCAAGGGCGAGGAGGGCGCCGTCTGCCCGCCCACCGCGCAGCACGCCATGCGGCAGGGCAAGGTCGCCGCCGACAACGTCATCGCGCGGATCCGCAACCAGCCGCTGCGGCCCTACGTCCACAAGGACCTGGGCCTGGTCGTCGACCTCGGCGGCAGGGACGCCGTCTCCCGTCCGCTGGGCGTGGAGATGAAGGGCCTGCCCGCCCTCGCGGTGGCCCGCGGCTACCACTGGCTGGCGCTGCGCACGGGCGTCGCCAAGGCCCGCGTGGCCACCAACTGGGCGCTGAACGCGGTGGCCGGCGACGACTTCGTCCGCACCGGCTTCCAGTCGCGCAAGCCGGCCACCCTGAAGGACTTCGAGTACACCGACGCCTATCTCTCGCCCGAGCAGCTTCGCGAGCGCGTCGAGCGGCACCAGCTGCGCGAGGCGTGAGGAGGGCGGCCCGGGCGCGAGCGGGCCGGTCGGCCTTCCGCGACCGGGTCGCCGCGTCCGACCCCGGCCTGCTGCGCCTGACGGCCGGACTGCGCACCGTGGGCTCGCTCGCTCTCACGCTCGGCGTGGTGGGCGTGTTCGGCGCGAGCGTCGAACAGCTGGTGGCGGGCGCGATGGCCGCCATGGTGGCCACCTTCGCGGTCCGTGAGAAGGACCGGCGCGGACAGGCCCTGTCGCTCGCGGCGGGCCTGCCCGCGGCCTGGCTGGCGCTGACGCTGGGCACCCTGCTCAGCGGCACCTTCGTCGGCACCGTCGTCTTCGTCGTGCTGATCTTCGGCGCGGTCTACTGCCGCCGCTTCGGCGACCGGGGCTTCGCCCTCGGCATGATCGGCTTCCAGTCGTACTTCCTCTCCCAGTTCCTCGGCGTCGGCACGGCCGGACTGCCCGGCCTTTACTGGCCGGTGGGCGCCGGCTTCGCCTGCAGCGCCCTGATCCGGTTCGGCGTCGTCCAGGCCGGCCCCGAACAGGTCCTGGGAAGGCTGCGCGCGGCCTTCCGGGCCCGCTTCGCCCAGCTGGTGAGCGCCCAGATCGAGCTGCTGGACGCAGGACCCGACCAGGTCGACAAGGCCCTCGACCAGCTCCGCGGCCGTACCGCCCGCCTGCACGAGACGGCCATGATGATCCAGGCCCGGCTCACCGAGGGCACCCCCGACGACCGGGCCGCCTCCCTCGTGCAGCGCCGCATCGCCGACGCCGAGATCGCCGCCGAACGGCTCGGCCTGCTGATCCTCACCGCGCGGATGACCGAACGCGCCGGCGCCCCCGCCCGTGCCGACACCCTCACCCTCCATCTGCCCGGCGCCCCGCTGCCCGAGAGCGGCCTCCAGCCCGTGCGGGACCAGGCCGCCGAGGCCCTCCACCGGGACCTGCGCGCCCTGCGCACCCTGGTGCTGCGCTCGGCCGACGAGCACCGCGGCACCGGCCTCGCCCAGCTGCGCAACCGGCTGCTCGGCTACCGCGACGACGACAAACTGCCCGACCGGGCGTCCGCCGCGGTCCGCGACGTCTTCCGCGGCATCGGCGAGGCCGCCCGCGCCGTGCTGGGACTGCGGATCGCCCTGGGCGGGAGCGCCGACGACAGTGACGACAGCCCCGAGACCGCCCGCAGCCGGGAGGAGATCGAGGCCGAGGACGCCGCCATCGCCGTCGCCGAGACCGACGAGGACGAGCGGGACGAGGAGCGCACCGGCCTGGACCGGCCCACCACCCGCACCGCCGTCCAGGTCACCGTCGGCTCCGTCCTGGCGATCGCCGGCGGCGAGCTGCTGTCCCAGGAACGCTGGTACTGGGCGGTGCTCGCCTGCTGGATCGTCTTCGTCAACACCAGCTCCACCGGCGAGATCCTGGTCAAGGCCTACCGCCGGCTGCTGGGCACGATGCTCGGCGTGGTGGCCGGCATCGTGCTGGCAGGGCTGGTCGGCCAGCGGGTGCCGCTCGCCTTCGCGCTCGTCCTGGTGCTGGTCTTCCTCACGCACTACCTGGCGCGGCTCTCGTACACGCTGATGTCGTTCTTCGTCACGGCCATGCTCGGACTGCTCTACACGCTGCTGAACACCTACAGCCTGGACGTCCTGGTGCTGCGCCTCGGGGAGACGGCTCTCGGAGCCGCCTGCGGACTGGCCGCCGCGGTCCTGGTCCTGCCGGTACGCACCGCGCACCGCACCGACGAGCTCCTGGTGACGGTGCTGGAGCGGCTCGCGGACGTCACCGGGTCCGCCGTCCGTCAGCTCAGCGGCGGCCCTTCGGCGGACCTGCTGGACCAGGCCAGGGAGCTGGACGAGGCGCTGGGCGACCTGCGCTCCTCCACCCAGCCGCTGACCCACCCGATCACCCCGCTGCGCAACCGGCGCGACACCGCCCGGTACGTCGTCGCCCAGCTGGAGACCTGCGCCTACCACGCGCGGTCCCTTGCCGCGACGGCCGAACTGCTGCCCAGCCAGACCGCGATCGCCGCCGACCCGAGGCTGGCCGGAGCGGGGGAGCGGATCCTGCGCAACATCGACACCGTCGCCGCGCACGTCGAGGGGCGCAAGGACGCCGGGGAGCTGGAGACCGGCGCCAGCATCGCCTCGCTGCTCGAGCCCGGCTCGGGCGCCCGGGCCCGGTACGGCCAGGTCACCTACCGCGTGCTGGGTCACCTGGGGCGGCTGGACGACGCGGTCACCGGTCTCGCGCGACCGCTGGAGGTCCCGCTGCGGCCACGAGGCCGGCAGGCGGCATGAAGCTCCCACGAAGAACCGGGCCTCGGGGGAGTCCCGAAGCCCGGTGAGGTCGGAGCGGTGCGGTCGGGGCCGGCGGGCGCCGGTCCCGGCCGGAACCGGAACCGGTCAGAAGTCGGTGGGCAGGTCGCTGGCCTCCGCGATCCCGCGCAGCTCCTCGTCCTCGCGGCGACGGCGCAGCAGGGAGTCGGCGATCTCGCGGCGGCGCTCCGGGTCGGCGGCACTGGCCGCGTCGGTGACGACCCGGATGGGACCGGTGTCCTCGTAGTCCAGTTCGATCAGGACGTTGTCGAGACGGCCGGTGACCGCGGCGGCGATCACCAGGGCGGCCTCGTCACGGATCTCCTGCGGCACCGGACCCTCGTCGGGGCAGTCGCCGTCCGGGCCGAGATCGGCCAGGTCGACGTCCTCACCGAGCGCCCGCAGCGCGGGCCGGACCAGGCGGAGCAGGAGGTCGTACTCCTCAGGGCTCAGTCGGAGACGCAGCAGGTCGAGGTAGAGCTCGACCGGGGCGCCGTCCGGCAGGTGCGGTTCGCTCATCGGCTCCGGGTTCCCCGAGTGGGACGACGATCACATCCCGGGCGCCGATTCGTCCGAAGGGGTGGGGATGGTTTAAGCTTCACCCATACGATGTCATCGTCGTACCCATGTACGACCCCGACCGGTCTCCCCCGTCCGGTCGGGGTCTTTCTGCGTCCGCGCCCGGCCCGTCACCCGGCCCGCTCCCGGCTGCCGTCGCCCGCCCGCTCCCGGCCGTCGTCCGGCCCATTCCCTGGCCTGCTCGAGGCCCTCACCGCCTTTGCCCACCCTTCACCCGTTCGAAGTGCTCCCCTCGGGGGGACCCGCTGACAATGGGGGAGGGGTGTGTGTCCGTAGTCCGCCCGGCCGGCGAGGAGTGTCGTGATGACCAAGCCGATCAAACTGCTGACCGCGCTGACTCCGGAACGCCGGGAACGGCTGATGACGCTGGCCCGGGAGGTCTCCTTCCCGGAGGACGCCCCGATCTTCGAGGAGGGCGGGGTCGCGGACCGCTTCTGGGTGGTGCGCTCGGGGCGCGTCGACCTCTACCAGCAGGTCACGCAGCTGCGACGGGTGACCGTGGCGAGCCTGGGCGCGGGTGACCTGCTGGGCTGGTCCTGGCTGTTCCCGCCGCACGAGTGGGACTTCGGGGCGGTGGCGTTCAGCCCCGTCCGGGCCTACGAGTTCGAGGCCACCCCGGTCCTCGAACTGTCCGAGGAGGACGCGGGCCTGGGCCTGTCGCTGATGCGGATCGTCGCCGAGATCCTCGCCTACCGCCTGGAGTCCACCCGGGTCCAGCTCCTCGAGTCCTTCAAGCACCCCCACCGCTGATCCCTGTTCGCCGCGCGGCCGCCTCACCGTCGGCGCGGGCCTGGAGCGCGCCGGGGTCAGACGCGGTAGCGGCGCAGGGACGGCATGAGGACGGCGAGGGCGAGCGTCAGCAGGACCACGAGCGCGCCGCCCCCCGCCACGGCCCACCGGGTGCCCGCCGCCGACGCGGCCGTCCCGTGCAGGACGTCGGCCAGCCGCGGTCCGCCCGCGACCACCACGGTGAAGACGCCCTGCATCCGGCCCCGCATCTCGTCCGTCGCCGCGGACAGCAGGATCGCCCCGCGGAAGACCATGGAGACCATGTCGGCCACTCCGCCCGCCGCCAGGCAGGCCACAGCCACCCACAGGTTGCCGGTGAGCCCGAAGCCCATCACGGCCAGGCCCCAGCCCACGACCGAGCCGATCACCATCCAGCCGTGCCGCCGCGCCCGCGAGAAGGTGCCGGAGAACAGGCCGCCGATCACGGCGCCGACCGGGATCGCCGCGAACAGCAGACCCAGCGCCAACTCGGAGCCGTACGCCCCGAAGGTCTCCTCGGCCATCTGCGGGAAGAGCGCCCGCGGCATGCCGAACACCATGGCGATGATGTCCGCGAGGAAGGAGAGGAGCAGCACCTGCTGCATGCCGATGTACCGGAAACCGTCCACGACCTCCCGCAGCCCGGCCCGCCGGGGGGCGCCGCCGTCGGCCAGGGGCGGCAGCGCGGGGAGGCGCCAGACCGCCCACACGGTCACGGTGAGCGCGAGGGCGTCGATCAGGTAGAGCTCGGGAAGCCCGACGAGCGGTATCAGCGCCCCGGCGAGCAGCGGACCCGCCACCAGACCGGTCTGCATCACCGTGGACCCCAGGGCGTTGGCGGCCGGCAGCTCGTCGGCCGGCACCAGCCGGGCGATGGAGGCGGTCCGGGCCGGCGAGTTCAGCCCGAAGAACGCCTGCTGCACCGCGAGCAGCACCATCAGCACCAGGACGGAGTCCGTTCCGGCGGCCGCCTGGACCCAGAAGAGCACCGAGGTCACCGCGATGCCGGTGTTGGTCACCAGCAGGAGCTTGCGCCGGTCGACCGTGTCGGCGACCGCGCCGCCCCAGAGCGCGAAGAGCACCATCGGCACCAGCCCGGCGAGGCTGGCGTAGCCGACCCAGGCGGAGGAGCCGGTGATGTCGTAGATCTGCTTGGGGACCGCCACCGCCGTCAGCTGACTGCCCACCGAGGTGACGATGGTGGACGACCACAGCCGCCGGTAGGCGGGCCGGCGCAGGGGGCGGGTGTCCATGGCGAAGCGGCGCCACCCCAGGAGGCCGGCGGCCGCGGGCGGGCTCGCCGCCTGTCCCTCGACCGCCTGCCCCTCGACCGCCTGCGACGGGGCGCTGTCGAGGCCCTCGTGACCCTCATGGTCCTCGACGCCGCTGCGACTGCTGGTGTCCACGGATGGCACGCACTCTCTCGATGCTCAGTACAACTATCTGAACAGCATCATCCCCCATGGGCGGACCGGTGTGTTCACCGGTCCGCCCATGGGGGAGGGGGATCGAGAGGTTCCGAGCGGAGGCTCAGGCCACCGACGGGTCGAGCAGGCCCTTGCGGAGCTTCTTGATGATGCGGCTCAGCAGACGGGAGACGTGCATCTGGGAGATGCCCAGCTCCTCGCCGATCTGCGCCTGCGTCCGCTCCTCGACGAAGCGCATGTGGATGATCTGACGGTCGCGCTCGTCCAGCTCGGCGATGAGCGGGGCGAGGGAGTGGAAGTCCTCCACCAGCTCCAGGGAGGCGTCCTCGGCGCCGATGAAGTCCGCCAGCACGGCCTCGCCGTCGTTGCCGCCGTCGCGGGTCAGCGCGGCGTCCAGGGAGGAGGAGGTGTAGCAGTTCGATGCCTTCTGGGCCTCGACGACCTCCGACTCCGGCAGGGACATCAGCGCGGAGAGCTCACGGGTGGTGGGCGTGCGGCCCAGCCGGCTGCGCAGTTCCTCGGTCGCCCGGGCCAGCTCGACGCGGGCCTCCTGGAGGCGGCGCGGGACGTGGACGGCCCAGCTGGTGTCACGGAAGAAGCGCTTGATCTCGCCCACGATGTAGGGGACCGCGAAGGAGGTGAACTCGACCTCGCGGGTCAGCTCGAACCTGTCGATCGCCTTGATCAGGCCGATGGTGCCGACCTGGACGATGTCCTCCATCGAGTCGTCGCGGCCGCGGAAGCGGGACGCGGCGTAGCGGACGAGGGACAGGTTCATCTCGATGAGCGTGTTGCGGGCGTACTGGTACTCGGGGGTGCCCTCTTCGAGCCCGGCGAGACGGTTCAGGAACGCTCGCGACAGTTCCCTGGCGTCCCTGGGGGCCACGGCGGAAGGATCCTCGATGTACGGGAGCCCCGCGGTCGTCTCCTCGGTCCGAACCTCCCACTGCGCCGTGGTCGTTGCCTCTCCCGCGGTCACGGCTGCCATGCTGTTCCTCTCTGATCGTCTGCAGTCATCGAACACTCCGTACAGGTCGTCGAACAGATCCTTGTATACGTCGTATTCGTCCTCGTAGCTGCGTGCCACCATTTTGCCGGGTGACATCGCTCGCTTGCCCCGAGGTTCGCTTCGTACTCCACCCGGAGGAAAACTTTTCTGTGAGGCGGATCTCATCAAGCCCTGACCAGCGCTTTCGCTCGGAGTGACCGCAAGTCGGCGACGCGGCGACGCCGCGCGGGAGCCGCCCGCGTGCGGGGTTGCGTGACGGCAGTCACAATATTGGAGATCGAGGCGTTTGCCGTCCGACCCCTGGGGCAGGTGGGGTTTCGTGCTTCGGACCGGAGAAACGCGCCGCAGGGCGGCGCGACCGCCCGGCACCCGAAACCTCCCGGCGACCGTGGGCAGCGTATCCGCGGCAGTTCCCTGACCCCCCACTGCTCAGGAGCTCAATCGCATGGTCATCGATATGTCGACAAGTCGCTCCGAAACGGCACAAACCACCGCACACCGGACCTCCGGCGGCCGCCGGCCGCACGACGACGCCCCGGACACCGCGGCCGCGTTCTCCCGGCTCGCCGGGCTGGGCCCCGGGCCGGAGCGCGACGCGGTGCGCGAGGAGTTGACCGAGGCGTGGCTGCCGATGGCCCACCGTATCGCGAGTCGCTTCCGTGACCGCGGTGAAGCGGTGGAGGATCTGCGGCAGGTCGCCGCGCTCGGACTGGTGAAGGCGATCGACCGGTTCGACCCCTCCCGGGGCGCGTTCGAGAGCTATGCCGTCCCCACCATCACCGGCGAGATCAAGCGGCACTTCCGTGACCGCATGTGGGCCCTGCGGGTCCCGCGCCGGGTGCAGGAGCTCCGCAACAAGGTGCGGGTGGCCCGGCGGGAGCTCACCCAGAGCCCCGGCAGCCCGGAGCCGAGTACCGCGCGGATCGCCGAGTACACCGGGCTGACCGAGGAGGAGGTCGCCACCGGCATGGAGGCGCTGGAGAGCTTCAGCACCCTCTCGCTGGACGCGGAGCTCTCCTCCGACGACGACGGGTACAGCCTCGCCGACACGCTCGGCTCCTCGGACTCCGCCTACGACACCGTGGTGGACCGCGAGGCGGCGAAGGAAGGACTGCGCCGGCTCCCCGAGCGGGAGCGGGCCATCCTCTACATGCGGTTCTTCGAGGACATGACACAGAACCGGATCGCTGACCGGCTGGGCATCTCCCAGATGCACGTGTCGCGGCTCATCAGCCGCAGCTGCGCACGGGTACGGGAGGAAGCCCTCGGCCAGGGCATGCGAACCGCCTTCGTGAAGGAGTAGGTCCATGCTCACGCCTCACCCCGCCACGCTGCGCAAACTCGTCGACGAGTACCACGCCCTGCTCGCCGAGGAGGCCGAGCGGGGCGGGCCGCGCGCCGGCCGGTGCTCCGAGGACCTGGCCTACACCCTCTGTGTCTCCACCGGCACGCGCGACATCCGCGCCGCGCTCGCCGCGGCGCACCGGTTGCTCGCCGCCGGGCCCCTGACGGCGGGCGGCGCGCTGGGCGGGGCCCTGCCGGCCGCCGGCCGGATGGCCGCGGCCCGCATCCGCGGCGCCGGGCGGCCGCTGGTCGCCGAGGGCGGGGAACCCGTCGCCTCATGAGCTGCCGAGGAGTGGTGCGGTGAACTGCGCGTGGTCCGGTTCCCAGCCCGTCCGCGGGCGTCCGCGGGCCGCCGTGGCGAGCGCCTCGGCGGCCCGCGCGTACGCGGTGGCCGTGGTCCGCGACCAGTGGGAGACCCCCTACCGCAGGGCGCCCGAGGGCGCCCTCGTCGATCTGCGGCTGGTCGTCTCCGAGCTGGTCTCCAACGCGCTCCGGCACGGCGGAGGCCTGACCGGCTTCGACGCCCGGCCCGAGGCCGTGGGAGTGCGGGTGGTCGTGCGTGACGCCAGCGACCGCGTACCGGAGGCCGTCGTCGTGCCGGGAGGCTTCCCGGAGGGGGAGGAGCACCTGGAGCGCACCGCCCCCGGCGGCTACGGCTGGCCGCTCATCCACCGGCTGGCACGTGACATCCACGTCGAACGTCTTCCCGAAGGGGGCAAGGCCGTCAGCGCGTTGATTCCGCTGACCGTCTCCCGGGAGGACTGACACTCCCGTTCGTCCGGGTCCGCCCGGAGGGCCGGTCTCCCCGCGCGTCCCACCGTCCGCCCGTGGTCACCAGGGCAGGAACGTGGTCACCAGGGCAGGAACACGTGGATGTCCTTGCCGTCGCTGCGGCCCACCACGCTGACCTGGTCGGACAGTGTGTGCACGAGGTGCCAGCCGATGCCCCCACCGCCACGGCTGGGCTGGAACGGCCGGGGAGCCGGCGGCTTCGGATTGCTGTCGCTCATGGTGACGTGGACGCCGTCGAAGGTGCGGCGCATCCTCAGTTCGAACGGGCCGGGCGCGTACTGGACGGCGTTCGCGGCCAGCTCGGTGACCACCAGCAGGATGTCGTCCCAGTGTTCCGGCGCCGAAGGAGGAGTGGGGCGCGAGAGCGCGCTCAGGAACTCCTCGGCGGCGAGCCTGGCGTCCGTCACGTCCGGCAGTTCACCGGAGAACGCCACCGTCAGGCTCTTCACGTCTTCGTCGTGGTGGTGATGGGCAAGCGCGTCTTCCCCGCGCGGCTCGGATGCCATGTCGCCTTCCCCAGCCCCTCGGGCGCGGTGCTGTCGCGCAGTCGTCCTCTTCCTTCGTTGCATGTTCCCGAAGGGAGGGAAGCTACGCGCCCCGAAGGGCGGGAGGGACGGTGGGGGCACGGGCGTGCGGAGCGAACGGTTCCGGTCCGGTGGGCCGGGGAACCCGGCGCGCATGAGCTACTCGAATCCCGACCCGGACCCGTCCCGTTCCACCGGCCTGGAGCCCGGCGGGGGAGTCCCGCCGGGCGAGACCCCGCCCGCGGAGAGCAGCATGCCGGAGGCGGGTCCCAGCGAGGCCCACAACCCGGCCAAGGGCTGGGCCAAGGGACCGCTGGTCCTCATCGCGCTGGTCGTGCTGCTGGTGGCCGTCGGCATGATCGGCTACGCGGTGGGCGTGTGGAACTGACCGTGACCCGAGAACGGGAGGGCCGGGCGGCGACGTGCCGCCCGGCCCTCCCCTCGACGCCCGCGGCGCCGCACAGGTCCGCGGCGCCGCAGGCGCCGGATCAGACGGGCCGCAGCCAGACGGTGGCCAGCGGCGGCACGGTCATCCGCAGGAACCCGTCCTCCCGCCGCTCCAGCACGCCCTCGTTGCGGACGTCGCTGCCCCCGTACCGCAGGTCGTCCGTGTTCAGCGTCTCCCGCCAGGCGTGACCCGCCTCCTGGGACACCCACAGCGCGTAGTCGTGCCGCACCACCGGGGAGAAGTTGCTGACCGACAGCAGCGGCGCCCCGTCGTGGCCGTACCGGACGAAGGCCAGCAGGTTGTCGTCGGCGTTGTCGCAGGCCACCCATCGGAAACCGGCCGGGTCGGTGTCCCGCTGCCACAGCGCCGGCGTGTCCCGGTAGTGACCGTTGAGCTCACGCACCAGGTGCTGGACGCCTTCGTGGTCCGCGCGGGCCCCGTAGGCGGCGTCCAGCAGCCACCACTCCGGCCCCCTCTCCAGCTTCCACTCGTCGCCCTGCGCGAACTCCTGGCCCATGAAGAGGAGCTGCTTGCCGGGGTGGGCCCACATGAAGGCGAGATAGGCGCGGTGGTTGGCACGCCTCTGCCACCAGTCGCCCGGCATCTTGGAGACCAGCGCCTGCTTGCCGTGCACCACCTCGTCGTGGGAGATGGGCAGCACGTAGTTCTCGCTGTAGGCATAGATCATCGAGAACGTCATCTCGTGGTGGTGGTACTTGCGGTGCACCGGCTCGTGGCTGATGTACTCCAGCGAGTCGTGCATCCACCCCATGTTCCACTTCAGTCCGAAGCCCAGGCCGCCGCTCTCGGTCGGCCGGGTCACGCCCTCCCAGGCGGTCGACTCCTCGGCGATGGTCACCACACCCGGGTTGCGCCGGTAGACGGTGGCGTTCATCTCCTGGAGGAAGCGCACCGCGGCCCAGTCCTCCCGGCCGCCGTGCTCGTTGGGCTGCCACTGCCCGTCCTCACGGGAGTAGTCGAGGTAGAGCATCGAGGCGACGGCGTCCACCCGCAGGCCGTCGATGTGGAACTCCTCGCACCAGTAGACCGCGTTCGCCACCAGGAAGTTGCGCACCTCGGTACGGCCGAAGTCGAACTCGAAGGTGCCCCAGTCCGGGTGCTCGGCGCGCATCTCGTTGCCGGGCTCGTACAACGGGAAGCCGTCGAAGCGGGCCAGCGCCCAGTCGTCCTTCGGGAAGTGGGCCGGCACCCAGTCCATGATCACGCCGATGCCGGCCCGGTGCAGGCTGTCGACCAGGAACCGGAAATCGTCCGGACCGCCCAGCCGGGCGGTGGGGGCGTAGAAGCCGGTGACCTGGTAGCCCCAGGACGGGGCGAAGGGGTGCTCGGCGACCGGCATCAGCTCGACGTGGGTGAAGCCCATGTCCTTGACGTACTGCGGCAGCTGCTCGGCGAGCTGCCGGTAGGTGAGTCCCGGCCGCCAGGACGCCAGGTGGACCTCGTACACGGAGAACGGCGCCTCGTGCACCGGGCGGTCGCCCCGGTGCGCCATCCAGTCCTGGTCGCCCCACTCGTAGTGCGAGGCGGTCACCACCGAGGCGGTGGCCGGCGGGCACTCGGTGCGGCGGGCCATCGGGTCCGCCTTCAGCAGACGGGTGCCGTAGCTGGTGGCGATCTCGAACTTGTACAGGGTGCCCTCGCCGACGTCCGGCAGGAACAGCTCCCACACCCCGGACGCGCCCATCGAGCGCATCGGGAAGGCGGTGCCGTCCCAGAAGGTCGACTCCATCGCGACCCGCACCCCGGAGGCGTTCGGCGCCCACACCGAGAAACGGGTGCCGGCCACGCCCTGGTGGACCATCGGCTCCGCGCCCAGGGCCTTCCACAGCTGCTCGTGCCGGCCCTCACGGATCAGGTGCAGGTCGAGCTCGCCCAGCGCGGGCAGGAACCGGTACGGGTCCTCGGTCTCGACCTCGGCCTCCGGGTACACCACGTGCAGCCGGTAGGCGGGGACCGCCTCGAGGGCGAGCGAGCCGCCGAACAGGCCGTCGCCCTCGTCGTTCAGCGGCACGTGCCGTCCGCCGTCGAGGACCAGGCTGACGCCGCGCGCCCCCGGCCGCAGGGCCCGGAAGACCACGCCGTCGGCCACCGGGTGCGCGCCGAGCAGGGCGTGCGGGTCGTGGTGACAACCGGAGAGCAGACGGTGCCGGTCACCCGCGTCCATCGGCGGCGCGGGCGGCGCGCCCGGGACGACGGGCCTGCGCACCACCGGGGCCGAGGCCCGGCGGCGCCCGGACCGGGCGGGCGCCCGGCCGGCGTCGGCCGCGCCCGCACCGCCCCGGCCGGAGACGGCGGGGGCGGTGGTGGCCACGGCGTTGTCGCCGGGCCGGGGGGCGGAGGGCTCGGGGGGAGCGGTCTCACGCAGTGCCATGGTCGGGTTCAGCCTCCTAGAACGGCGAGACGCCGGATCGCTGCCATCGGAACGGGGAGCCAGTCGGGCCGGTGCTTGGCCTCGTAGAGGACCTCGTACACCGCCCGGTCGGTCTCGTAGGCGCGCAGTACGCCGGGCTCGTCGCGGGGGTCCCACCCCGAGCCGCGCGCGTACCCCGCGCAGTAGGCCTCACGGCACTGCCGGGCCCACTCGGGGTGCCACGGCCGGCGGGTGCGGGCCGCGTAGTCGAAGGAGCGGAGCATGCCCGCCACGTCGCGCACCGGGGAGTGCACGCTGCGGCGCTCCGCCAGCGGCCGGGACGGCTCGCCCTCGAAGTCGATGACGAACCACCGGCTGCCGGCCCGCAGCACCTGCCCCAGGTGCAGGTCGCCGTGGATGCGCTGGGCCGGCCGGTCCGCCTCCAGGGAGGCGAACGCCGCGGACAGCCCCGGCACGTACGGCCGCAGATCCGGCACGGCACGGGCGGTGTCGTGCAGCCGCTCGGTCATCTCCTGGGCCAGCCGGCCCTTCTGCGGCGCGGCCTCCGGGCCGAGCGGCCCCCGCGGGAACGCCGCCGCCAGCGCCTGGTGGACCTCCGCGGTCGCCAGGCCCAGGGCGTGCGCCTCACGGCTGAAGTCGTTCTCCGCGGCCAGCGCGTTCAGGCCGAGCGTCCAGCCGTCCGTCGCGGAGGGCAGGAAGGGCTGCAGCACGCCGAGCGTGGCCTCGAAGGGCTGCGAGGTGCGGAACCAGGCGGTCGGCGCCGGCACCCGGGTGCAGCCCGTGCGCGCCAGCGCCCACGGCACCTCCCAGTCCGGGTTGATGCCGGGCTGGATCCGCCGGAACACCTTGAGGATGTACTGGTCGCCGTAGACCAACGAGGTGTTGGACTGCTCGGCGGCGAGCAGCCGCGGGGCGAGCCCGGCCGGCAGGCAGACGCTGGTGTCCCGCTCGAAGCTGAGCGGCCCGGTGGTGCCGGGGTGGCGCAGCCGGTCGAGCAGCAGCGCCGCCGAACGGGGCTCACGCAGGGCGTCGTAGACCGCCATGCCGGCCAGCGGGCCGGTGCCTGCCCGGCCGATGAACGCCTCCGCCAGGCGCGGCGGCAACTCCCGCCGCGCCCCCAGCAACAGTTGGTAGCAGTCGCCGGGACGGGAGGCGCCCGGGGTGGCCGGCCCGGTGTGCTCGGCGTGCACCAGCAGGTGCAGGCAGCCCGGATGCAGCTCCGTCATGGACAGCAGCCTCAGATCGGTCACGGGCCGGTCCTTGCCCGCGAACCAGCGCTGCTGTGGCAGCCATTCGAGCAACAGCCCCTTGAGGGAGGCCATGGGCTCGGCGGCGACCGGGCGGGCGGTGCGGAGCGATGCTGTCTTCGTCATGGCGTGTCCTTTCGCGGGCTCAGGCTCACAGTCGTCGGCTGGCGCGGGGTGCGACTCGGACGAGCCGGAACCAGTAGAAGCCGTGGCCTGCCAGGGTCAGCAGGTACGGCAGTTCGCCGATGGCCGGAAAGCGGACTCCGCCGAACAGTTCGACCGGGTGGCGTCCTTCGAAGGCGCTCAGGTCGAGTTCGGTGGGCTGGGCGTAGCGGGAGAAGTTGTGCACGCACACGACGGTGTCGTCCTCGTGTTCCCTCAGGAAGGCGAGCACCGCGGGGTTCGAGGAGGGAAGTTCGGTGTAGGTGCCGAGTCCGAAGGCCGGGTTCTCCTTGCGGATCTCGATCATCCGGCGGGTCCAGTGCAGCAGCGAGGACGGCGACGCCATCGACGCTTCCACGTTGGTGACCTGGTAGCCGAAGACCGGGTCCATGATGGTCGGCAGGTTGAGCCGGCCGGGGTCGCAGGAGGAGAAGCCGGCGTTGCGGTCGGGCGTCCACTGCATGGGGGTGCGTACCCCGTCGCGGTCGCCGAGCCAGATGTTGTCGCCCATGCCGATCTCGTCGCCGTAGTACAGGACGGGGGAGCCGGGCAGCGACAGGAGCAGGGCGGTGAAGAGCTCGATCTGGTTGCGGTCATTGTCGAGGAGGGGCGCGAGACGGCGGCGGATGCCGATGTTGGCCCGCATCCGCGGGTCCTTGGCGTACTCCGCGTACATGTAGTCGCGTTCCTCGTCGGTGACCATCTCCAGGGTCAGCTCGTCGTGGTTGCGCAGGAAGATCCCCCACTGGCACTTCGCCGGGATGGCGGGGGTCTTCGCCAGGATCTCGGAGACCGGGTAGCGGGACTCACGCCGGACGGCCATGAAGATGCGGGGCATGACCGGGAAGTGGAACGCCATGTGGCACTCGTCGCCGCCGGAGGCGAAGTCGCCGAAGTAGTCGACGACGTCCTCGGGCCACTGGTTGGCCTCGGCCAGCAGCACGGTGTCCGGGTAGTGCGCGTCGATCTCCTTGCGCACCCGCTTCAGGAACTGGTGCGTGGCCGGCAGGTTCTCGCAGTTGGTCCCCTCCTCGGCGTAGAGGTAGGGGACGGCGTCCAGGCGGTAGCCGTCCACGCCGAGGTCCAGCCAGAACCGCAGGGCCGCCAGGATCTCCTCCTGCACGGCCGGGCTCTCGTAGTTGAGGTCCGGCTGGTGGGAGAAGAAGCGGTGCCAGTAGTACTGGCCGCGGACCGGGTCGTAGGTCCAGTTGGACGTCTCGGTGTCGACGAAGATGATGCGCGCGTCGGCGTACCGGCTGTCGTCGTCGGCCCAGACGTAGTAGTCGCCGTACGGGCCGTCGGGGTCCTTGCGGGACTCCTGGAACCACGGGTGCTGGTCGCTGGTGTGGTTCATCACGAAGTCGATGATCACGCGCATGCCGCGCTGGTGGGCGGCGTCCACGAACTCCACGAAGTCGGCCAGGTCGCCGAACTCCGGCAGCACGGCGGTGTAGTCGGAGACGTCGTAACCGCCGTCGCGCAGCGGTGACTTGAAGAACGGCGGGATCCACAGGCAGTCCACGCCGAGCCACTGGAGATAGTCCAGCTTCGAGGTCAGGCCCTTCAGGTCCCCGACGCCGTCGCCGTTGGAGTCCTGGAAGGAGCGGACCAGGACCTCGTAGAAGACGGCGCGCTTGAACCAGTCCGGGTCCCGGTCACGGGCCGGCGTGTCCTCGAAGGTGTCCGGAACGGGGTCGTTGACGGTCATGGCGCTGCGTTCCCTCCGGCCTGGACGTGGAAGCCCTGCACATGGAAGACGTGGGCCGGCCGCACGCCGGGCTCGAGACGGACGTAGTCGGCGCCGCTCCAGTGGTAGGTCTCGCCGGTCAGCTCGTCCCGCACGGGCACCGAACCGTGCGGGTCGACGCCCAGACGGGCCAGGTCGAGGCGGACCGTCGCCTCCTGCGCGTGGTGCGGGTCGAGGTTGGCCACCACCAGCACCGTGTCGTCGCCCTCGCTCTTGCTGTACGCGATCACGGCGTCGTTGTCCGTCGGATGGAAGCGCAGGTTACGCAGCCGTTGCAGCGCGGGATGGCGTCGCCGGATGCCGTTGAGCTCGGCCAGCAGGGGAGCGATGCTGCGGCCCTCCCGCTCGGCCGCCTCCCAGTCACGGGGGCGCAGTTCGTACTTCTCCGAGTCCAGGTACTCCTCGCTGCCCTCGCGCAGGGCGGCGCCCTCGCAGAGCTCGAAGCCCGCGTAGACGCCCCAGGCGGGGGACAGGGTGGCCGCCAGGATCGCACGCACCTCGAAGGCGGGCCGCCCGCCCTGCTGGAGGTAGGCGTGCAGGATGTCCGGGGTGTTCACGAACAGGTTGGGCCGCAGGTAGGCCGCCGACTCTCCCGACAACTCGCTGAGGTACTCCGTCAGTTCGTGCTTGGAGTTGCGCCAGGTGAAGTAGGTGTACGACTGCTGGAAGCCGACCTGGGCCAGCGTCTCCATCATGGCCGGGCGGGTGAAGGCCTCGGCCAGGAAGATGACGTCGGGGTCGGCGGCGTTGATCTCGCCGATGACCTTCTCCCAGAAGACGACCGGCTTGGTGTGCGGGTTGTCGACGCGGAAGATCCGCACCCCGTGGTCCATCCAGAACCGCAGCACCCGCACGGTCTCCTCGACCAGCCCGGGCAGGTCCTGGTCGAAGGCGATCGGGTAGATGTCCTGGTACTTCTTCGGCGGGTTCTCCGCGTACGCGATCGACCCGTCGGGACGGTGGTGGAACCACTCCGGATGCTTCTCCACCCACGGATGGTCCGGCGAGCACTGAAGCGCGAAGTCCAGCGCGATCTCCAGCCCCAGCCCGGACGCCCTCGCCACGAAGGCGTCGAAGTCCTCGATCGTCCCCAGGTCCGGATGGACCGCGTCGTGCCCGCCCTCCTGCGAACCGATCGCCCACGGCACGCCGACGTCCCACTCCCCGGCGGTCAGCGAGTTGTTCCGCCCCTTGCGATGGGTGCGCCCGATCGGGTGAATGGGCGGCAGGTAGACGACGTCGAAGCCCATCGCCGCGACGGCCGGCAGCCGCTCGGCGGCGGTGCGGAAGGTACCGCTGACCGGCGGCCCGTCCTGCGGCAC
>NZ_JBEOVU010000020.1:0-139874 GCF_040295685.1 Streptomyces sp. NPDC002734 | reverse complement strand
GGGGGCCAAACCCCCCCCGCCGCCACGCGGTTGCTGAAATGCTGGACCCGTGGAGAACGTGGAGGACAACAGCGTGCGGGTGGCCGCGCGGCCGGGAGCGGACGGGCGCCGGTTCAGGCGGCGTCGAGGTGGGCGAGGACGGCCAGGACCCGGCGGTTGTCGTCGTCGGACACCTCCAGGCCGAGCTTGGCGAAGATGTTGGCGGTGTGCTTGGCGACGGCCCGCTCGGTGACCGTCAGGCGGCCGGCGATGGCCGCGTTGGAGCGGCCCTGCGCCATCAGCTCCAGCACCTCCCGCTCGCGCGGGGTGAGCCGCGAGACGGGCCGGTCGTCGCCCGAACCGCGCTGGAGCAGCTGGGAGATGACCTGGGGGTCCATGGCGGTGCCGCCGGCCGCGACCCGGCGGACGGCCTCGGTGAACTGCCCGGCGTCCAGCACCCGGTCCTTCAGCAGGTAGCCGACGCCGCCGCTGCCGTCGGCGAGCAGTTCGCGGGCGTAGAGCTGCTCGACGTGCTGGGAGAGCACCAGTACCGGCAGGCCGGGGCGGCGGCGCCGGGCCCGCAGGGCGCACTGCAGCCCCTCGTCGGTGAAGGAGGGCGGGAGCCGGACGTCGACGACGGCGACGTCCGGCTCCAGTTCCTCGAGGGCGCGGTCCAGTCCGGGGCCGTTGTCGACGGCGGCGGCGATCTCGAAGCCGTGCGCCTCCAGCAGCCGGACCAGGCCGTCCCTCAGCAGGAAGAGGTCTTCGGCGAGGACAACGCGCACGGAATCTCCAGGGTCACCACGGTGGGGCCGCCGTTCGGACTGCTGACGGCCAGGACACCGTCGAATGCTCCCAGCCGCCGCTCCACCCCCGCCAGTCCGGTGCCGGCCGCCGGGTCGGCGCCGCCGTGCCCGTCGTCGCTGACGGTCAGGCGCAGCATGCCGTCGCGGTATCCCAGTTCCAGCCAGACGCGGGTCGCCCCGGCGTGCTTGACGACGTTGGTCAGCATCTCGCTGAGCGCGAAGTAGACGGCCGACTCCACCGCGGCCTCCGGCCTGCCGGGAAGGTCGACGTCGGCCTCCACCGGCAGCGGCGTCCGGAGCGCGAGGGCCCGCGCCGCGTCGCCGAGGCCGCGCTCCGCCAGCACCGGCGGGTGGATGCCGCGGACCAGGTCGCGCAGTTCGGCGAGCGCCTCGACCGACTCGGCGCGTGCCTGGGCGAGCAGCAGCCGCGCCTGCGAGGGGTCCTTGTCGAGCAGGGTCTCGATGGTGCCGAGGCTCATCCCCATGGCGACCAGCCGGGCCTGCGCCCCGTCGTGCAGGTCGCGTTCGATGCGGCGCAGTTCGGCGGCGGAGGTGTCCACGGCGTCGTGCCGGGTGCGGGCGAGTTCCTCCACCCGGCGCTCCAGCGTGGCGCGGCCCGGGGACAGCAGGGTCCGGGTGAGCGTGAAGTGGGCTTTCAGCAGGCGGTCGTTGAAGCGGAACGCGAGGTGCAGCACGAGCAGTCCGAGGAGCCCGGCGCCGATCGCGTCGGCCTGTGAGCTGACCGGGAGGAACAGGTACCAGTAGTCCCCGCCCTCCGCGACGACCCGCCAGTGCCCGAGCGGCAGGGCGATCCCCTGCACCGCGTTGCTCAGCAGCGCCACGGGCAGCATGGCGAGGAGGAAGCCCGCGGTCATGTCCACCGGGAGCCAGAGCAGTTCGCGGCGGACCGCCGGGTCCGTCATCAGGTGCAGGGTGCGGGCCGGGCCGGTGGCGGGCAGCCCGGCGGGGCCGGGGCCGTACCCGGCGGGCGGGATGTCGATGCCGTACCAGCGGTCCGCGGCCAGCCTCCGCAAATCGGTGAACCGGCGGACGAGGCCGAGCAGGGGCGGCAGCAGCAGGGTACCGACGCCGAGAGGGACCAGGGCGGCGGCCAGCAGGGTGAGGACCAGCAGGAGGGAGGAGCCGATGAGGGAGAACGTTCCCAGGGCGAAACCGCGCGCTGCGGCCACAAATGCCTTCTTGGCGGACATGTGTCCAACTCCCCGTCGTACGGTGCTGTTTCGCCGGGTGTGTTCCCGACGCCCTTGACGCTACGGTCGGCGGGCGGCGGCCGCACGGGGCACGGCCCCCCGGCGGGGGTGGTGCCAGGTACACCCTCTCCGGCCGTGCGTCCCTCCCGCCCCGCTCGGGCACCGCGGGGACGCGGTCGTCGCAGGTGGCGCGGAATCGCCGTCGGCGCGCCGCACTCCGCACGTCGCTCACCGTATCTCCCCAGCCGGACGGGTCTCCTCCGCTCCCGGGCGGGACAACCATGCTTGTCATGGACACCAACCGCACCCGGCTCTCGCGTCCCCGCGCGAGAGGCACCGGATCCCGCTTCGCCGCCACCGCCGCGGCCGCCGCCGCGCTGCTGCTGGCCACCGCCCTGCCCGTCACGGCCTCCGCGTCGCCCGCCGCGCCGCAGACCCCCTCCCCCGACCGCGAGGCCGCCGCCGTCGCCCGCGCCGAGAAGGCCGTCGCCGCCCGGGCCGGGAGCCTCGGCCTCGGCGCGCGGCAGGAACTCGTCGTCAAGGACGTGGTCGTCGACGCGGACGGCTCCGAACACGTCCGCTTCGACCGCACCTACGCCGATCTCCCCGTGCTGGGCGGCGACTTCGTCGTCCACCTCTCGCCGAAGGGCGTGTTCGAGGGCGCCGACCGGGCGAGCCGCGCGCGGCTGTCCGTGCCGGCCCTCACCCCGGCCGTGTCCGAGTCCAAGGCCCTGGACGTCGCGGAGAACCTCCTGCGGTCCGTGGAGCGGACCGTCGTCGCGCCCGAGGCCGACTCGCGCCTGGTGGTCGACGCCCTGAACGGCCGCACCCCGCGGCTGGCCTGGCACACCGAGGTGACCGCGAAGGACGCGCGGGGCAACCCGGTCGGCCGTGAGGTGCTGGTGGACGCCCGCACCGGCAAGGAACTGGACTCCTGGGACTCCGTGCACGCCGCGACCGGCACCGGCCGCTCCCTGTACGCGGGCACCGTGCCGCTGGAGACCACCGGCAGCGGGACCTCGTACTCCCTGAAGGACCCGACGCGGGGCAACACCTACACGGGTGACGCGGCGAACAAGACCGACCTGTGCATCCTCACCCTGTGCCTGCGCCGCGCGCCCTCCACGGTGTTCACCGACGCCGACAACGCCTGGGGCACCGGCGCCACCTCCGACCGCGCCTCCGCCGCCGTGGACGCCCAGTACGGCACGAACATGACCTGGGACTACTTCAAGAACGTGCACGGCCGGCTCGGCATCGCGGGCGACGGCAAGGGCTCGTACAACCGCGTGCACTACGGCAGCAACTACAACAACGCCTTCTGGGACGACAGTTGCTTCTGCATGACCTACGGCGACGGTGACGGCACCACCTTCGGCCCGCTGGTCTCACTGGACGTGGCGGGTCACGAGATGAG
This sequence comes from Streptomyces sp. NPDC002734, assembly GCF_040295685.1. Classification (NCBI taxonomy): domain Bacteria; kingdom Bacillati; phylum Actinomycetota; class Actinomycetes; order Kitasatosporales; family Streptomycetaceae; genus Streptomyces; species Streptomyces sp. NPDC002734. The sequence goes on along the minus strand of NZ_JBEOVU010000020.1, from coordinate 136,461 downwards.
CCACGGCGTGACCTCGGCGACCGCGGACCTCACGTACTCCGGGGAGTCCGGCGGTCTCAACGAGGCCACCTCCGACATCTTCGGTTCGCTGGTCGAGTTCCACGCCGGCAACGCGAGCGACCCGGGCGACTACTACGTCGGCGAGGAGATAGTGAAGCCCGGCTTCGGCGACGCCGCCCTGCGCTTCATGGACCGGCCGGACCGCGACGGCTCCTCCGCCGCCTGCTGGTCCTCCACGACCAAGAACCTGGACGTGCACTACTCGTCCGGCGTCGCCAACCACTTCGCCTACCTGCTCGCCGAGGGCACCGGCACGCAGGACATCGGCGGCCTGGAGCACTCCGGCACCACCTGCGACGGCTCCACCCTCACGGGCATCGGCCGGGGCAAACTCGGCGCGATCTGGTACCGGGCGCTGACCGTGCACATGACCTCGTCCACCACCTACGCGGGCGCCCGCACGGCCACCCTCGCGGCGGCCGGCGAGCTCTACGGCGCCGGCTCGGCCGAGCAGAACGCGGTCGCCGCCGCCTGGACCGCCGTCAACGTGCGCTGACGACCGGCGAGGTCTGCGCGCACCGGTTCCCCGTGCCGCCCGGGCGGCACGGGGAACCGGTGCGCCGGGACCCCCTCACAGGTCCCGTCAGCGCGCCGCCAGCAGCTCTCCCTGCCGCTGGAGCACGTATCCCGCCACGGACCTGCCGAGGGTGATCCCCGCCTCGTCCGCGGAACGCGTGTGGATCCCCGACCAGACGCGGGCGTCCACGTTCTCCCGAGACAGCCGCCGCCAGTCGGTGTACGTCCGGGTGACGCCCGGCGCGGTGGGGCTGGTCAGCTCGAACGGCGCGGTGCGCGCCCCGCTCAGCGCGGTCAGCACCCCCTCCGCCGAGCCGGCGTAGGTGCCGTGCCCGCTCGGGTAGTCGGGGTGGGCCGGTGTGGCGTGCAGCGGCGACCAGGCCGGGTCGGGGGCGATCGCCCCGGTGTGGATCGCGGTCACCGGACGCCAGCGGGTGTAGGCGTACTTGCTGTCCGAGGTGGCGATCTGGGTGTCCACCGACGCGACGTGGAACAGGGCCACCAGCCGCGCCTGGCCCGCCAGGCCCTGCGGGGAGCGGGTGAGCGCCACCCGCAGGGGCTCGGTGTACAGGGTGAACGAGGAGCCGAACCAGAACTGCGCGGTCTCCGTCTGCGCGGCCGTGCGCACGGTGCTGTCGGCCGCCCCGTAGGCGCGCACCTCGGCCAGGTCCGCGGCGTAGCGCGCGGAGTCCAGGGCGGGCGGGGGCGGCAGCCGGAACTGGCTCTGCGAGTGCAGCGCGAACGGCCGGGCGACGCGGTTGCCGTACTGGGTGGACGGGGCGTAGGCGGGCGGCGTCGGCTGCCAGACGCCCGGCGCGGCCGCCGGCTGCGGGAAGGGCGCGTTGACCGAGGCCGGGTCCAGGCCGTCCGCCGCCCGCTCGGCGAGCAGCAGCGACGCCTGCCGCTCGCCGGCCGCGACGCCGCGGTCCTCGGACCGGCCGTCGGGTATCGCGTCCAGTGTGGCGGCGTACGCCTCGTCGACCTGCGCGGCCTGGGTGGGCGCCAGCTCGGTCAGCGCACGGTGCACGGCGGAGGCGAGGGCGGCCCGCTGGTACTCGGCGCGGTCCACGCCGGCCGGCACGGCCCGGGTGGCGCGGGCGGCGGCCAGCCAGCCGATCGCCCAGGTCCGGCTGTTGGTGACCTGGGTGGCGGCGGGGGCGGCGGCCACCGCCCGCGCGGTGACGTCGAACCACTCGACGGCGGTGGTGTCCGTGCCGCGGTGCTCCGCCGCGGCCTGCGGGGCGGCGAGGCCGCCGGTCAGGGCGGCCGCGGCGAGGACGGCCAGGGCGGTGCGGGATCTGCGGGTGCTCATGAGGGCACGTGCTCCTTCTGCCGGGCGGGGATCTCGGCGGGGGTGGGGACGGGGACGGGGGTGGGGACCTCGGCGGGGGTGGGGACGGTGGCTCGGGCGGCTCCCGTGGCGTAGACGCTCTCCGGGCGGGTCAGCCCGTAGTGGTCGCGCAGGGTGGCGCCCTGGTAGGCCTCGCGGAACAGGCCGCGGCGCCGCAGCAGCGGCACGACCTCGTCGGCGAAGACGTCGAACCCGCCGGGCAGCCAGGGCGGCATGACGTTGAAGCCGTCCGCGGCGCCCTGCTCGAACCAGAGCTGGAGGGTGTCGGCGATCTGCTCCGGCGTGCCGGCGACGACCTGGTGGCCGCGCGCCCCGGCGAGGCGGTGCAGCAGCTGCCGGACGGATGGCTGCTCCCGCTCGACGATGTCGAGGACCAGCTGGAAGCGGCTGCCGTTGCCGCGTTCCCCGCCGGTCTCGATCAGGTGGCGCGGCACCGGCCCGTCGAGCTCCTCCTCGCTCAGCTCCAGACCCAGCAACCTGCGCAGCAGGTCCAGTGAGTAGCCGGGCTGGGTGAGCTCGTTGAACTCCTCGTGCAGGGCCCGCGCCTCGGCCTCGGTGGAGCCGATGAACGGGCTGATGCCGGGCAGCACCAGCAGCCGCCCCGGGTCCCGGCCGAGCGCGGCGGCCCGGGCCTTGACGTCGGCGTAGTACTCCTGGGCACTCGCCAGGGTCTGGTGCGCGGTGAACACGGCCTCCGCGTACCGGGCGGCGAAGGCCCGGCCGTCCTCGGAGGAGCCGGCCTGCACGTACACCGGGCGTCCCTGCGGGGTGCGCGGGGTGTTCAGCGGCCCCCGCACCTTCAGGTGGCGTCCCCGGTGGTCGACGCGGTGCACCCGGCCGGTGTCCGCGAAGACGCCGGTGGCGGGGTCGGCGACCAGCGCCTCGTCCTCCCAGCTGTCCCACAGCTTCCCGACGACGTCCACGAACTCCCGGGCCCGTTCGTAGCGTTCGGCGTGCACCGGGTGCGCGTCCAGGCCGAAGTTGGCGGCCGCGTCGGGCGCCCCGGTGGTGACGATGTTCCAGCCGGCCCGCCCGTGGCTGAGGTGGTCGAGGGAGGCGAACAGCCGGGCGAGGTTGTAGGGCTCGCTGTAGGTGGTGGAGGCGGTGGCGATCAGGCCGATCCGCTCGGTGGCCGCCGCGATCGCGGACAGCCAGGTGAACGGCTCCAGCCGGAAACGGCTGGCGTAGCGGACGTTGTCCGGCAGCGACGGGCCGTCGGCGAAGAACACCGCGTCGAAGGCGGCCGCCTCGGCCCGGCGGGCCAGGTCCTGGTAGAAGCCGATGTCCAGCACCCGGGCGGGGTCGGAGCCGTGGTACCGCCAGGCGGCCTCGTGGTGGCCGCCGGGGTAGACGAACAGGTTGAGGTGCAGCTGCCGCCGCGGGTCGCTCATGCGGGGATCTCCTCGGTGTCGCGTACACGTTCGTGCGTGGACGCGGACGCGGTCTCGGGCGCGGGGGCCTGCTCGTGGGGCTGCCCGGGGGCCCGCTCGTGGGCCTGCTCGTGGGCCTGCTCGTGGCCGGTGAGGTCCACGCCCAGGTGGGCGAGGAGCCGGCCGCGCAGGCGGGCGTGCCCCGGGCCGCCGGTGCGCTGGGCCTCGGGCAGGTCGACCGTCAGGTCGGCGGCGATCCGGCCCTCCTCCAGCACCACCACCCGGTCGGCGAGCGCGATCGCCTCGTCGACGTCGTGGGTGACCAGCAGGACGGCGGGCCGGTGCCGGGCGCACAGGGTGCGCAGCAGGGCGTGCATCCGGATGCGGGTCAGGGCGTCCAGCGCCCCGAACGGCTCGTCCGCCAGCAGCAGGCGCGGCTCGCGCACCAGCGAGCGGGCCAGCGAGACGCGCTGCTGCTCGCCGCCGGACAGCTCCACCGGCCAGGCCCGCTCCCGTCCTGCGAGGCCCACCTCGGCAAGGGCGGCCCGGCCGCGCTCCTGCGCGTCCGGGGTGCCGAGGCCGAGGACGACGTTCTCCAGCAGCCGTTTCCAGGGCAGCAGGCGGGCGTCCTGGAAGACCACCGAAACGTTGTCGGGCGCGGTCAGCAGGCCGTCGCCCGTCACGTCGTGGTCGAGCCGGGCCAGCGCCCGCAGCAGGGTGCTCTTGCCGGAGCCGCTGCGGCCCAGCAGGGCGACGAACTCGCCGTCGTGGACGGTCAGGTGGAGTCCGTCGAGGACGCGGCGCCCGTCGAAGGAGCGGACCAGGTCCTCGATGCGGACGACGGCCGGGCTCAGCCGGCCAGGGTGCGACGCCATGTCAGCGTCCTCCTCTCGACGAGCCGCACCAGGCCGTCGGAGACCAGCCCGAGCAGGCCGTACACGACCAGGCCGACGAGGATCACGTCGGTCTGTCCGTACGTCCGGGCGAGTTCCATCATGTAGCCGATGCCGCTGGTGGCGTTGACCTGTTCGACGACGGCGAGCGCGAGCCAGGCCGCCGTGACCGCGAAGCGCATGCCGAGCAGGAAGCCCGGCAGGGCCCCCGGCAGCACGACCTGGCGGACGAAGGCGGCGCGGCCGAGGCGGACCGTCTCCGCGAGTTCGACGTAGCGGTTGTCGATGGCGCGCAGGCCGTTGTGGGTGTGGATGTAGACCGGCACGAAGACGCCGAGCGCGATGGTGATCACCTTCATGCTCTCGCCGATGCCGAACCAGAGGATCAGCAGCGGGATCAGCGCCAGGGACGGGATGGCCCGCTTGATCTGCACCGGGCCGTCCACCAAGGCCTCGCCGACGCGGCTGAGGCCGGACACCAGGGCGAACAGCAGGCCGGCCGCGACGCCGAACAGCAGGCCGAGCAGGGCGCGTTGCGCCGAGGTCAGCAGGTGGTCCTGGAGGCGTCCGTCGGCGATCAGGTCACCCGCCGTCGCCGCCACCGTCCAGGGCGCGGGCAGCGCCCGCGGGTCGAGCAGCCCGGCCGCGGACCCCGCCGCCCACAGGGCGAACAGGAGCACCGGGCCGATGGCCCAGCCGTGGCGTACCGGGCGGCCGGGGCCGAGCCGGCGGCGGCCGCCGGCGCGCAGCGGCCTGGCCGGGGTGACGGGCCGGTCCTTCGTCAGGGCCGGCGGGGCCGCCACGGCGCTGCGTGCGGGGAGGTCGACGCTCATGACGCACCCCCGGCCTCGGCCGCCGCCCGCGCGCCGACCTTCTCGAAACGCCGGTCGAAGAGGATCTTCACGTCGAACGTGTCGTGGTGCTGCTCCTTGGCGAGCAGGTCGACGGTCTGCTGCTGGCGGGCGATCGCCTTCGTCCAGTCGGCCGGGATGACCGGATGGCCCGCCCGCTTCACCAGGTACTCGCCGTCCTCCTTGCTGAGGCCCTGGTCCTTGACGTACCAGCCCTCGACCCACTCGTCGGGGTGCCGGTCGATCCACACCTGCGCGCGGGCCCAGTACTTCACCAGTTCCCGGATCGCGGCGGCCTTCTCGGGGTCGGCGACCGAGTCGGTGAGCACCCACAGGTGCGCCGGGTCGTCGCGCAGGCCGTGCTTGAGGGTGGTGGCCCCCTGCTTGCCGTAGTTCTTGAGGTAGCGCTTGATGTTGACGTCGGCGATGGGCGCGGCGTCGACCTGCTTGTTGCCGAGCGCGGTCGGGTAGACGTCGCCGGTGCTGGCCAGCTCCACCAGCTCGACGTCGTCCTGGGTGAGGCCGGCCTTGTCGAGGATGCGCAGGACCAGGGCGCCCTGGGCCTGGCCGGGGCTGTAGGCGATCTTCTTGCCGCGCAGGTCGGCCAGGGACTTGATGCCGGCGCCCGGCGCGATGCCCAGCTCGTAGATCGGGTTGGCGTAGGGGTCCTTGCGGAACGCGGCGGCCACCAGCTTGGTGTCCAGACCGGTCCAGTGCGCGTTGATGGACGGGATGTCCGCGGAGGAGCAGACGTCGAGCGCGCCGGCCCGGAAAGCCTCCGAGCACTGCGGACCGCCGCTGATGTTCGCCCACTCGACCTTGAACGGCAGCTTGTCGAGCTGTCCGGACAGCTGCAGCGCGACCTTGAGCGACGGGTTGCCGACGACCAGCTCGGTGTCCGGGGACACCTCGGCCGGGATCTTCGTGTCGGCGAGGTCCTTGCCGCTCGCGGTGGTCTGCGCGTCCAGCGCGCAGGAGGCCAGCAGCAACGGCAGGGCGAGGGCCGCGGCGGGCAGCGCGAGGCGGCGCCGGCCGGACGGCGGACGGGGTATGCGGGTACGGAGGTTCATCGGACAGCCTTTGCGGAGGCGGCCACCCGCACGCGGGTACGGCGGCGGGGCGACCGGGAAGCGGAGTGAGCGGGACGAGGAGGACGGGGCGCCCGGCCGGTCCTGCGGGGCCCGGCGCCGACTCGGCCTGTCCTGGCCCGGGTCGGCCTGGGCTGGGCCCTGCGGTACCGGCCGGGTCGGCCGATCCACCGGGTTCGCCGGGACGACCGGACCAGCGGTCCACCGACCGACCGGGCCCTCCGGGCCGGCCATGTCGGCCGAACCGGCCGGGACGGCCTGAGCGGCCTGAGCGGCCTGAGCGGCCTGAGCGGCCTGAGCAGCCAGGTCGGCCGGCTTCGCCCGGTCGACCACGTCGGCAGGAGCGGCCAGGTCGGCCTGGACGGTTCGGCCGAGCAGGCCCGTCGGGCACACGAGGCCGGGCGGTCCGGTCGGACTGCCCCAGTGACGCGGGGCAACGGATCGGCCTGGCCTGCCGGCTCGGCAGCGCCTGTTCGCCAGGTCGGCGGACCAGCCGGACCGACCGGCCCGCCCGGACCGCCCGGGTGACCCCGGTCGGCCGGAGCACCGAGTCGGCCGGATGGGCCGGGTCAGCTGGAGCACGAGGTCAAGCCGCCGGACGAGGGCGCCGTGTGGTCCGGTGCCCCGGGCCGAGAGCGGTTACCGTCCGGGCCGAGGGCCGGCCCGATCGAACCGGAGGGCCGGAGCCGTCCGAGCCGTGGGCCGGAGGCCCAGGCCGCGAACCCGAACCACCGGGCCGCGGGCCGAACGACCGTGCCGTGTGCCGTGGCCGGAGGACCGTGCCGAGGGGCCGAGAGGCCGAGGCCGAGGGGCCGGGGCGTCGGGCTCAGCGACAGACGGCGGTGGCGACGCGCATCAGGTCGACGGCGCGCCTCTTGGTGAGCCGCAGGTGTTTCCGCATGACCCCGACCCTAGGGAGCACGCCCGGAGCCCAGCAAGGTCTCCGGGCGGCCCGTAGCGCGACCGCCACGCCGCCTTCGTGTTCCGGCAACACACGCGACAAGCGCGACAGACGGGGACGAGCGCCGCGTGCGCGAGCGTGCGCGTCAGCACGGCGCCACCGGTTCACCTGGCAGACACTCCGTCAGACGCCCATTTCACGCCGCGGGTTCGTAACATGCCCCGATGAACATGACTGCATTCGACGAAGCCGAGCGACGCATCTGGGACGGGCGCGCCGCCGCATACGCGCGCAGCTTCGCCGGTCTGTGCGCGCGGACCGTCCCCGCGCTGATCGACGCCGCGAAGGTCGGGCCCGGCGCGCGCGTGCTGGACGTCGGCACCGGCACCGGCGCGGTGGCGGCGGCCGCCTGCCGGGCCCGGGCGATCGTGAGCGCCGTCGACGCCGAGCCGGACATGACCCAGTGGGCCGCCGAGGCGGTGCCGGAGGCCGACGTCCGGGTGGCCGCGCTGCCGGAACTGCCGTTCGTGGACGGCACGTTCGACGCCGTCCTGGCCAACTTCGTGCTGAACCACGTGGGCCGGCCGCGGACCGCGGCGGCGGAGCTGCGCCGGGTCACCGCGGACGGCGGCCGGGTCGCCCTCTCCCTGTGGGGCGAGGAGCGGGGCGCGGGCCAGAGCCTGGCCTACAAGGCCGTCGTCGCGGCGGGCCTGGACCTGCCCCCGGCGCTGCCGCCCCTCGCGCCGGAGGAGGACTTCCCGCGCACCGAGGAAGGCCTCGCCGCGCTGCTGGCCGAGGCCGGGTTCAGCGGCGTGGTCTGCGAGACGGTGCGCTTCGACCATCGGGTGGACCCGGAGCACTGGTGGGCCGGAACGGCCGGCGGCGTCGCCCCGACCGGCGCGCTGATCGCCGCGCAGCCGCAGGACGTGATCGACGCGGTCCGCAAGGAGTTCGACGCCCTCATCCAGCCGTTCCTCGGCAACGACGGCCTCCTCACGCTCCCGCACGTGGCGCTGCTGGCCTCCGGCTCGGCCTGACCGCCCCCGCTCCCCTGCCCGCGCCGCCTCACGGCCGTCCGGGTGGCGCGGGCCGCGGTGTACAGAAGGCACCCCTGGGTCACGCTCCCTCGCGGCGCCCGGCCGACGCCTGCCTGACGCGGCGGCGGGGCGCGGCGGTGACGGGCCGGCGGCTCCCTGCGCGGATCCCACGACGCCGCTGCCCGGCGGCACACGCGCCGCGGCGACCGGCGGAGCGCCGGCCGGCCAGGCCCTCACAGGTCAGGGCCCGGACGTCGATGCTCCGAACGGCGGACGGTCCCGGCCGGAGGCCCGGACGGCTGCTTGACTGACCGCATGCCTTTCGTCCACTACGGCGTGCTCCGCGGCACCTTGCACAGCCATCACCGCGACCGGCCCGACCACCAGGGGCGCTGGTTCCACGTGAACCTGGAGGTGGACGCCCCGGCCGGGCGCCACCACTGCGCCGTCGACGTCGACAGCCACGCCTCCGCCGTGGGCGTGCGGTGGAAAACCTTCACGCTGCCCCTCGATGCGCTCGGCCCCGTCCAGGACCTGCCGCCCGGTTACCACGAACTGGCCCGCACCCCGGACTCGGGCGCCCTGGACCTCCTGCGCCTCCCGGCGCTGGCGGACCGCTCCGGCATCCTGTTCCTGCGCCGCCCGCCGTCCTGGCTGGAGGACCTCCTCGACCTGGTCGGCTCCCACCCCTGGCAGGCGGGCTCCAACACGGACGCGGCGGAGGCCCTGGAGTCGGTGCTGGCGCCGGGCCGTGAGGTGCTGCTCTTCGGCGAGCCCTTCGACGACGACCCCGAGGGCGACCTGGGCATGCACAACATCCACCAGAACCAGGGCGACCCGGCGGGCTCGCAGTGGTGGGCGGAGAACGGGGCCTGGCAGGACGGAGCCGTCCTCACCCTGCGTCCCGACGGGGACCTCGACGTCTTCCTCGCCAAGTTCTCCACCCAGTCCGACCACACCGACGACGCCGGCCACCCCGTCGACTGAGCCCTCCGCACCCTCCCCCGGTTTGGGTGCCCCCTGAAGGTGAGCCCCGAATTTGCTGCTCCCGCGCCGAATCCCGGGCTCACCCACGGGCCGCATTCACCAGGTGAGGCGGGCGGCGACCGGCAGGTGGTCGCTGCCGGTGGCCGGGAGCACCCAGGAGCCCACCGGCCGCACGCCCTTCACCAGCACCTGGTCGATCCGCGCCACCGGGAACGCCGCCGGCCACGTGAAGCCGAAGCCGTCCCCGGCCTCCTCCTGCGCCGACGTCAGGCCGGAGGTGACGCCCTCGAGCGCGCGGTCGTCGACGGTGCCGTTCAGGTCGCCGAGCAGCACCAGCCGCTCGCTCCTCTCGGCGGCGAGGGCCTCGGCGAGCGCCTGCGCGTTGCGGTCCCGGCTGTCCGTCCAGAAGCCACCGCGGGGCATCAGGCGCACGGACCCCAGGTGGGCGACGTAGACCGTCAGCGGCCCCCGGTCGGTGGCCACCGTGGCGCGCAGGGCGCGGTTGTAGGCCAGCTTCTCGGCGGCGGGCTTTGCGGCGCCCAGTTGTCCGGCGTCCATCGCGATGTCGACGGCCCGGGTGTCCGACAGCGGCAGCCGGCTCATAGCCCGACCGTTCCCTGCACGGAGTGGTAGGGGTAGGCCTCCGCCAGCTCCTTCTCGTACGTGCCCCGCGCCTTCGCGGCCAGCTCCACCAGCGCCAGCACGTCCGCGCCGGAGCCGGCCAGCTCACGGGCGGTGCCGGCCGGGTCGGGGTTGGCCTCGCCCACGTTGTGCTGGACCACGGTGAGGTCGCCGCCGGCCTGCGACTTGTCGGTGAGCAGGGGGCCGAACTGGCCGAGCCACGCCGTGACCGGCAGCAGCAGGGCGAGGACCGCGGAGGGGGAGCGCCGCCGCAGCGCGAGGAGCAGCAGCACCGGCACGAGGAGGCCGAACCAGGGGAGGAAGGTCTCCACCAGGCTGCCGAGGCCGCCGGCGTCGGTGATCCACGGGTGCAGCAGCAGGACCAGGCCGAGTAGCAGCGCCAGCGCGGTGAGCACCGGGCCGCGCCGCCAGGTCCGCGGCCGGGAGGCGGCGCGGATGGTCCGGCGCAGCTTCGCGCGCGGGCCGCGCGGGCCGCGCGCAGCGTCCGGTCCGGTGCCGTCGCCGCCCGTACCGTCGGCGCCGCCGGTGCCGTCCTGCCCGGGCTCGGCCGCCGCCGGGTCCGCCGTCTTCACCTGTGCCATCGTCCGTCCGTCGCTCGTGCTCGTGCCGTCGCTCGTGCTGGTGGCGGGAGCCGCCGCCGGCGGCGGCTCCACGCCGTCTCCAGTCAAGCAGGCCCGGTGTCGCCGCCGCGTAAGCGGTGGCCGGCCGCACGACCGCGGCCGCGGGCCCCGTCACCAGGACGGGACCCGCGGCCGGTGGTGCGCCGACGGACGTCAGCCGCTGACGCTGATGGTCGAGCTGCCGCTGCTCTGGTAGCCCTCGGTCGCCATGATCATGTAGTACTTGAACTGGCCCATGTTCATGCCCACGCGGGCCCAGGCGTCGAAGTGGTTGCCCGTGGTGATGGTGCCCGAGCCGCTGGTCACCTTGGACTGCCGGACGCTCCAGTACTGCGTGAACGTCTTGGTGCCCTCCACGGACGGGGCGTTGGTCCGCGTGGTCTTGTAGATGTCGTAGGTGCCGCCGTCGCTGGTGACGGTGCCCATCTTGGTGCCGGTGGGGCGGTAGCTGCCCCAGTTGTCGACGATGTAGTACTCGACCAGCGGGTTCGAGGTCCAGCCGTAGAGACAGCCGTAGCCGTTGCCCGACGGGTTGAAGTAGCCGGTGTAGCGGACCGTCCGGCGTCCGCCGGTGCTCCAGCCCTTGCCGGCGACGAAGTTGCCGCAGTTGGTCCACTTGGTGCTGTAGCTGCCGCCGCCGTTGAGCGTCATGGACACCGAGCCGCCGCCGTCGGTCCAGAACGAGTAGTACATGCCGTCGGTGCCGGTCTGGTTGGTGGTGATGGTGGTGGCGGCGTGGGCGGTGCCGGGCAGCACCAGCCCGGACGCGGTGGCGAGCGCGGCGGCGCCGGCGCCGCCGAGGAAGCCCCGGCGGCTCAGGCCGAAGGGGGCGGGGTTGTACGGGAGCTGGTCCTGCTGCGTGCCGTCCTGCTGCATGCTGCTTCCTTCCGATGAAGGCTGGCGGGGGGTCCGGGCGGCAGCTGCTGCCCGGCGGCCTTGCATGGAACACGGACACGGACGGGGATCGCCCGTGCCCGTGCGGTACCGGACCGGCGTCCTTCACGGTGCGTGGGGGACGCAGGTTTCCTGTCGTTCGACGAGGCCGAAGTTTTCCGCAGCGCCCCATGATCCTGTCAACGCTTTCGACGTTCTTTCGGAAACATTTCCTTGCGTGGTACGGCACTTGACGGCTCGTTAAGCACTGCTCACACTGCTGCCTGTACGGGCCAACGAGAGGGGTGGGGCGGAATCGCGAGCATCCGGCGCGCAACACGGAGCGACTTCTGCGAAAGTTTCGAAGCCTTTCGCGCCGCTCCGGACCGCATCGCGCCGCCTCTACCGGACGGGCGGCGTGAGCTCGAGGGTGTGCACGACCTCGGTGCGGGCGACGGTGAAGCCGACACGCGCGAACAGGGCGTTCGCCGCGGCCGGTGCGTCGGCCTCCGCGTCGAGGCTGACCCGGTCGAAGCCGGCGTCCCGCGCGGCGCGCAGGGCGTGGCCGAGCAGCGCGGAGGCGACGCCGCGGCCACGGTGGCCGGGGCGGGTGCCGATCCGCAGGACCTGGGCGTCGCGCACACCGGTCGCCTCGGTGTCCGCGTCCCAGGAGAAGACCAGCAGCATGCCGGCGGCGGCGCCTGCGGGGTCCCGCAGGAGGAAGCTGAGGTCCGGGCGGAAGGCCTGCCAGCCGAGCAGTTCGCGCCAGCGCTCCGGAGGCATCGGGACCCCGCCGCCCCGGCTTTCGAGGAAGGCCTCGTCGTTGGCCAGGGAGAAGTCGGCGTCGTTGCCGGCCGTGTAGGCCTCCACGGTGTGCCCCTCGGGGAGCGGGACGTCGGCGATGCCGGCGCCGAGCGGGTGCCGCAGGTGCGAGGAGGAGCTGGACCGCGTCATGCCCGCGGCCCGGTAGCAGGCGAGGGCGCCGGCGTTGCGCGTGTTGTTCCGGACGTCGACGGCCAGCGGCAGGCCGGGGTGGTGGAGCGCGTGGAGCGTCTTCGCGCACGCGATCCCGGCGGCGAGCAGCCCGGTGCCGAGGCCGCGGCGCCGGTGGTCCGGGTGCACGCCACCGCTCAGGTTCACCCGGTGCACGCCCTCGGCGAGCGGCTTGTGGGCGGCGGAGGAGTAGCCGACCATCAGGTCGCCGTCGAAGAGTCCCACCGTGCCGCGTTCGAGGTCGAGGAGCGGGGCGTTGATCTGCTCGGCGGCGTCCTCCTCGGAGTAGTACTCGCCGAACACGTCGACGGCCTCGATGGCGTTGAGCAGTTCGGACAGTGCCGCGGCGTCCGAGGGGGCGATCGGACGGGTGGTGAGGTGCGCGAAGGTCGAGGGCATGGGAGCGACGGTAAGGGGCCCGGAGGGCCGCGTCGTCCGAATATTCCGCCGCACCAGGACGGGGCGCCCCTACCCGCGAGCCGGGGTCCGGGAGCCCCGGGATGCCGGGACTCACGGGCTCGCGGGACTCAGGGCGCGCGGAGGTCCTGCGGGCCGGTCGGGGGTGCGGCCGTCATCATCGCGTTGACCTCGGCGTACGGGAGGGCGTCGGCTCCGAAGGTGAAGGAGCCGTGGGTCATGATCTCCTGCGCGGCGCGGACGAGGGCGCCGAGCGCGGCCCGCGACATGGCGGAGCCCACGCTGATGCGACGGACTCCCAGCTCTCCCAGTTCGTCGACGGTCAGGGCGAGGGCGGGCGCCCCCATCAGCACGTTGACGGGCCGGTCCACCGCGGAGCAGACGGCGCGGACGGCGTCGGCGTCCGGGAGCCCGGGTGCGTAGAGGACGTCCGCGCCGGCCTCCTGGTAGGCCTGGAGCCGGCGGACGGTGTCCGGCAGGTCGGGCCTGCCCTGGAAGAAGTTCTCGGCCCTGGCGGTGACGGTGAAGGGAAAGTCGAGTCCGCGGGCGGCCTCCACCGCCGCGGTGATCCGTTCGACCGCCTCCTCCAGCGGCCTGACCGGGTCGTCCGGCCTGCCCGTGGAGTCCTCGACGGATCCGCCGACCAGTCCCGCCTCGGCGGCCAGCCGGATCGTCCGGGCCACCTCCTGCGGTGTGTCGCCGAAGCCGCTCTCCAGGTCGGCGGTGACGGGCAGCGGCGTCGCCGCGACGATGTCCCTGGCGTTCTCCAGGACCTCCGCCCGGCCGAGCCGGCCCTCCCCGTCCGGCAGGCCCCGGGCGTGGGCGAGGCCCGCGCCGGTGGTGGCGAGCGCGGAGAAGCCGAGGGTGTGCAGGATGCGCGCGGTGCCCGCGTCCCAGGGGTTGGGGACGACGAACGGCACGTCCGCCTCGTGGAGCCGGCGGAAGACCTCGGCTCGTCGGTGCTGGTCGGTGGGGGCCGGGTTCACGGCGGGTCCTCTCTGCGCTGTGCGCGCGGGTTGACGTAGGCGGGCCGCGGCGTCGGCCGGGTACGGAACGGCTGCGTTCGCGCCGGTCCGAGCCGGCGAGCCGCGCCGTCGCCGGTGGGGGTGCGGCGGTCCGGCGGGGTGCGGTGGGGGGCGGCGGCCCGGTGGGGGCCGGTGGAGGTGCGGCGGGCCTGGCGGGGTGCGGCGACGGTGCGGCGGCCCGGTGACGGCGCCGCGGCCCGGCGGCGGTGCGGGGCGCCTGGGGCCCTCCGCGCCCCCGGTCCGGTCAGCGCCCGGAGTCGGTGCGCACCTCGTCCGCCTCGGGCTCGATGCCTCCCGGACCCGCTTCGCCCGCCACCTCCGGCGTCGCCGCGGCCGTCGCGGCCGCGGCCCGTCCCGCGGGTCGCCGCATCCGGGAGACGGCCACACCCGCCAGGCACACCGCGCCGCCGAGCAGGGTGAGCCAGCCGGGGACCTCGTCCAGGGCGATCCACGAGATCAGCACCACGACCGCGGGCACCGCGTAGGTGGTGGCCCCGAGCGAGCCGGCGCTGATCCGCGACAGCGCGTAGGCCCAGGTGCTGAAGGCCAGCGCCGTCGGGAAGACCCCCAGGTAGACGACGTTCAGGGTGGCCGTGGCGGGGGCGGTGCCCAGGTCCCGCACCAGCTGGCCGGCGAACGGCAGGCAGACGACCGCGCCGATCAGGCAGCCGAAGGTGGTGACCTGGAGAGGGGTCGCGTGCTTCAGCGCCGGCTTCTGCAGGACCACGCCGCCGCCGTAGGCGAGGGCCGCCAGGAGGCAGAGCAGCACGCCCAGCGTCGAGGACTCCCCCTCCCCCGACATCGAGAGACCGACCACCACCGCGCCGGCGAACGACACGGCCATGCCCGCCAGCAGCATGGGCGGGAACCCCTCCTTGAGCAGCCAGCCACCGAGCAGCGCGATGACCAGCGGCCCGATGTTGACGACCATCGCCGCGGTCCCGGCGTCGACCAGTTGCTCGCCCCAGTTCAGCAGCACCATGTAGCCGCCGAACCAGAGCACCCCCGAACACGCGATGCCCGGCCAGGCCTTGCGCGACGGCAGCCCGCCCCTGGTCGCCAGGAGGACGGCCACCAGGACGAGGGAGCCCGACAGGAGCCTGCCCAGGGCCAGCGCTCCGGGGGAGAAGTAGTCGGCGCACGCACGGATCGACACGAAGGCGGAGGCCCACAGGAGCGCGGTGACCGAAGCGGCGAGCAGGACACGCGGCTCCATGGCCTGCGACTGCTTGTTGCTCGTGACAGACATGCGTCCATCTAAGCTCATGGGCATGTCACCGCTCAGGCGATGCGGGCAGTGACGGCGGAGACCTCACCTGATCCGGCCGAAGCCCGGGGCCCCGGACCGAAGTCCGGGGAAAGCTGGGGCAGACGAGTCGGGCTGTACGCCGGGTTCTGTTCCGACGGGGCCTCGCGGTCCCGTCGGCGACGGCCATCCATCTACGACCGGCGTTGCCACCGGCCTCCAGCGGTCTACCCGCGGACATCGGGCGGGCCGCCCTCGATCGTCCGCGCAGGGCGCCCTCCTCGCGGAGGATGCCCCTCTTGACCTTGCTCCAGGTGGGGTTTACCTAGCTGCCCAGGTCACCCTGGGCACTGGTGGTCTCTTACACCACCGTTTCACCCTTACCGAGGACCGAGGTCCCCGGCGGTCTGCTTTCTGTGGCACTGTCCCGCGGGTCACCCCGGGTGGCCGTTAGCCACCACCCTGCCCTGTGGAGCCCGGACGTTCCTCGGGAGCGCCCTGAGGCACTCACGCGGCCGCCCGCCCGGCTCGTCTGCCGTGGGCACCATGCTACCGGGCGCGGGCAGGCCGCCCGACCGGGGCGGAGGGGGCCCGAATCAGAGGAACTCGGAGGTGTCGAGCTCGAAGCCGAACGGCTCGGGGAGCGCGACGGGCTTGCCGAAGGGCCCCTTGACCGCCCGGAGGTAGTCGTCGCCCTCGGGTTCGCCGAAAAGGGTGAGGGAGGAGAGTTCGCGGTCCACGAGGAGGTAGAGCGGGACCCCACCGCGTGCGTAGCAGCGCCGCTTGGCCTCCCGGTCCGTCGTCGCGCGTGACGACGTCACCTCGACGACCATGGCGACGCCGTCGCACGGCATCCAGGGTTCGGCCCCACCGAAGAGGTCGAGTGACGACGGAGCGAAGGTTCCGTCCGGAACGACGTGGTTCTTCGGGCATGCCCCGCCTCTCGCCAGCTTCAGTCCCTTGTTGCCCGAGAAGTCCATGTCGGTCTCGGACATCCTGTACACCTGCTTGGCGAGCAGGTTGATGTACTTCTCGTGGTCCCCGTCGGGCGGTGGCGTCACGACGATCTCCCCCTCGATCAGCTCTGCCCGGAAGCCCTCCGGGGTGTCCAGGGCGAGGAAGCCTTCGAGCACGACGTCACTGTGCGTGAGCGGCTCGTGTGCCATGGCGGTCATGTCACGCCCTCCGTTCGGTCGCTCACCAGAGTCGGACATGCGCTGATCACCGTCCCGGAGATCGAGGTGCTGTCCCTCGATCGTGGCACAGGGCGGTGGGCCCGCACCACGAAACACCACGCAGGACGCGCGTCGTAGGCTGGCTGGGTTCCGCGATCCCTGAAGGAGTCCCCCGTGCTCGTCCTGCTGCCCCCCTCCGAAGGCAAGGCGCCGTCCGGTGACGGCGCCCCGGTGCGGCTGGAGTCGTTGTCGCTGCCCGCGCTGAACGGGGCCCGGCGGGCGGTGCTGGAGGAGCTGGTGGAGCTGTGCTCCGGCGACGAGGAGAAGGCCCGTGAGGTGCTCGGGCTGAGCGAAGGGCTGCGCGGAGAGGTCGCCAAGAACGCGGGGCTGCTGACGGCGGGGGCGCGGCCGGCCGGGGAGATCTACACGGGCGTGCTGTACGACGCGCTGGGGTTGGGTGGCCTGGACGACGCCGCCCGGGAGCGGGCCGCGCGGCAGCTGCTGGTGTTGTCCGGGCTGTGGGGCGCCGTGGGCGTGGGCGACGCCATCCCGTCGTACCGCTGCTCGATGGGGGTGAAGCTGCCGGGCGCCGGTGCGCTGGCCGCGCACTGGCGCGGGCCGACGGCCGAGGCGATGCCCGAGGCGGCCGGGGACGGGCTGGTGCTGGACCTGCGGTCCTCGGCGTACGCGGCCGCGTGGAAGCCCAAGGGCGAGGTCGCGGGGCGGACCGCCACGGTGCGGGTGCTGCACGCGCAGGTGGTGGACGGCGTGGAGAAGCGGTCCGTGGTGAGCCACTTCAACAAGGCGACGAAGGGGCGCATCGTGCGCGCCCTGCTGACCGGGGGCGTCGACCCCGAGGACCCGGCGGAGCTGGTGGAGGCGTTGCGGGACCTCGGCCACACGGTGGAGGCAGAGCCTCCGGCGAAGGCGGGGAAGCCGTGGGCGCTGGACGTGGTGGTGCGGGAGATCCACTGACCGCCGCGCGGCAGGAAGCCCGGTGCGTTCAGCGCAGGTGTGAGGTGTCGTTGAAGAGGCGGAGGCTGGCGTTGCCGTCGGCGTAGTGGGCGACGGCCGAGATCGACGCGGCGGAGAGCTCCATGCGGAACAGGGCCTCCGGCGGTGCGCCGAGCGCGAGGCGGACCAGGGTCTTGATGGGCGTCACGTGGGTGACCAGCAGGACCGTGCGGCCCGCGTGGGCGGCGATCAGGCGGTCGCGGGCCTCCTCGACCCGCACGGCGGTGGTGTTGAAGCTCTCGCCGCCCCCGGTGGGACGGGCGTCGGGCGAGGCCAGCCAGGCGTCCAGGTCCTCGGGGTGCCGCTCCATGACCTCGGCGAAGGTGAGGCCCTCCCAGGCGCCGAAGTCGGTCTCGCGCAGGCCGTCGTCGACCGTGACGTCGAGGCCGAGGCGGTCGGCGACGACGGCGGCGGTCTCGCGGGTGCGGGCCAGCGGGGAGCTGACGATCGCCTGCACGGTGCCGCGGGCGGCCAGGAGCCGGGCGGCGCGGCGCGCCTGCTCGAGGCCGGCCTCGGAGAGGGACGGGTCGGTGCCGCCGCTGCCGGAGAACCGCTTCTGCGGGGTCAGCGGGGTCTCGCCGTGGCGGAGCAGGACGAGCGTGGCCGGGGCGCCGAGGTCGGGGGCGGACCAGCCCTGCCGGGGGGCGGCCTGCCCGCCGGCGTCCTGCCGCGGTGCGCCCGGCCGGTGAGCACCCTGCGGGGCCTCCTGCTGGGGGGCGTCCTGCCGCGGAGCCTCCCGGACGGCGGCCTCGACGGATCCGGCGGCCTCGACGGATCCCGCGGCCTCGGCGGATCGGGGGGTCTCGCTGGACCTGGGGGCTTCGCTGGACCCGGGGCCCTCGCTGGAGCCGGGGCCCTCGGCGGGGGCGGCGCCCCTGGCAGGTGCGGGGCCCTCGGCCGGCTTCGCCGCCACGCCCGTGGCGGCGCGCAGGTCGGCGAGGTGCTTCTCGGTGGGGGCCGGACGCCCGGACGGCATCCACGCCTCCCCCCGCGCGCCCGCGTCCATCGCCTCGTTGGCGAGACGGTCGGCGCGCTTGTTCTCCTTGCGCGGGATCCACTCGTAGGTGACGTTCGCGGACGGCAGCACGCCGCGCGCCTCCTCGGCGAGCGGTGCGAGGCCGGGGTGCTTGATCTTCCAGCGGCCCGACATCTGCTCGACGACCAGCTTGGAGTCCATGCGGACGCGGACCGACACCTCGCCGCCCGACGCCGACTCGGCGGCGGCGAGTTCCCGCACGGCGCGCAGGCCGGCCACCAGGCCGCTGTACTCGGCCACGTTGTTGGTGGTGACGCCCAGGTACTCGGCGGTCTCGGCGAGGACCTCGCCGGTCACCGCGTCGGCCACCACCGCGCCGTAGCCGGCGGGCCCCGGGTTGCCCCGGGACCCGCCGTCGGCCTCGATCACGAACTCCCGCACGCGCAAAGCCCCTTGGAAGGAGAGGAGGGTCAGATACCCGACTCGGAGGTGCGGACCAGGATGCGGCGGCAGTTCTCGCAGCGCACCACCGTCTCCGGGGCCGCGGCGCGGACCTCGTTGACCTCGGTGATGTTGAGCTCCAGCTGGCAGCCCTCGCAGCGGCGCTGGTAGAGGCGCGCGGCGCCGACCCCGCCCTGCTGCTCGCGCAGCTTCTCGTACAGCTTGAGCAGGTCGGCCGGCACGGAGACGGCGACAACCTGGCGCTCCTTGGTGACGGTGGCGCTCTCTCCGTCGAGCTCGCCGAAGGCGGCGTCGCGGCGGGCGGTGGCGTCGTCGAGCTTGCCCTGGACGGCGGAGACGCGCTCGGTGAGCTCGGCGACGCGCGCCTGGGCGGACTCGCGGCGCTCCATCACCTCGAGGACGACGTCCTCGAGGTCGCCCTGGCGCTTGGCCAGCGAGGTGATCTCGCGCTGCAGGTTCTCCAGGTCCTTCGGGGAGGACACGGCGCCGGAGTCCAGGCGCTGCTGGTCGCGGGCGGCGCGCTTGCGGACCTGGTCGACGTCCTGCTCGGCCTTGGTCTGCTCGCGGGCGCAGTCGCTCTCCTCGGTCTGCGCGGCCACGAGCAGGTCGCGCAGCTGGGCGAGGTCCTTGTTCAGCGACTCGATCTCGGCGTGCTCGGGCAGCGAGCGGCGCTTGTGGGCCAGCTGCTGGAGACGGGTGTCCAGGGCCTGGACGTCGAGGAGGCGGATCTGGTCGGCGGGCGCGGCGTTCAGTTGGGGGCTCCAGTAGGTGAGGTCAGTGGGTGGGGTGGGTGGACGCCGCGTGGGCGGTCCAGGGGTCGGTGACCGTCGTGGACACGTGGACCCGCAGGTTCCAGCCGTGCCGTTCGGAGATCTCCTCCAGCTGGGCGGCGGCCAGCTGGCACCAGGGCTGCTCGGTGGCCCAGTGGGCCGCGTCGATCAGCGCGAGAGGACTGTGGGCGCGGGCCTCGCTCACCGGGTGGTGGCGCAGGTCCGCGGTGAGGAAGGCGTCGACGCCGGCGGCGCGGACGTCGTCGAAGAGGCTGTCGCCGGAGCCGCCGCTGACGGCGACGGTGCGGATCCTCGCCTCCGGGTCGCCGGCCAGCCGGATGCCCTGCGCGGTGGCGGGCAGGCTCGCGGCGGCGCGGGCGGCGAACTCCCGCAGCGTCTCGGGGGCGTCGAGCTCGCAGACGCGGCCGAGGCCGCGGCGGCCGGCCGGGTCGTCGCGGTCCGGCACGAGGGGGCGCAGCACGCGCAGGCCGAGGGCTCCGGCCAGGGCGTCGGAGACGCCGGGGTCGGCCTTGTCGGCGTTGGTGTGCGCCACGTGCAGGGCGACGTCGTTCTTGATCAGGTCGTGCACCACACGGCCCTTGAACGTCGACGCCGCGACGGTGGTCGTGCCGCGCAGGTAGAGGGGGTGGTGGGTGACCAGCAGGTCCGCGCCGAGCTTCACGGCCTCGTCGACGGTCTCCCGGACCGGGTCGACCGCGAACAGCACGCGGGTGACCTCCTGGTCCGGGTCGCCCGCGACGGTCCCGACGGCGTCCCAGGACTCGGCGCGCTCGGCGGGCCAGAGGTTCTCCAGGGCGGCGATGACTTCAGACAGACGGGGCACGGGGGCAAGGCTACCTGGCCGCCGGTGGGCCCGGACCCACCGGCGGCGGGCCAGCACACGGGGTGGCGGCGGGGCACGGGAACGGCGGGAGGGCCACACGTACGGGTGAAGCGGGGAGCGGGGGCTCATCCGGGCGCGCGTACGAACCTAGGTTTCGTCACTGGAGGTGACCCGAGGATGACAGCCTGTACCTCTCCCAGGCTCTCCACGACGTCGAGCCGGGGGCTTCGGGGGACGACGACGTGACCATGACCGAAGTGGGCGCCCAGGCGGCGCCGGAACCTGACGACGCCGGGGCGCTTCCCGCCCCGGCCGCCGGCGCGGACGCGACGCCGTCCGCGCCGTCCACGACGCCGCCGTACGTGCTGGCGGTGACCCCCGCGGCCCCGGGCGCGGCCAGCCCCGGGGCGGTGCCGCCGCCCCAGGGCGCGACGGTCGTGCGGACCCTGCCGGTGGCGGGGGGCGGTGCGCCCCAGGGCGGGGCCGCCCGCGCGGCCGCCACCGCACCGCCCGGCGGTCGCGGAACACCTGCCGCCGGGGACGCCCCGGGAACGGCGACGGCCCCGCCCTTCGGGCGCGGAACAGTCGGGCGCGGAACACCTGTGGGCGAGGACGCCCGGGGAACAGCGGCCGTACCGTCCGAGAACGCGCGGGGTGTCCGCGCGGTACGGCTCGCGCAGGGCGCGGGGAACCTCCGGCCGGTCCCCGCGGACGCCGTGCCCGGTGACCGCGACGGCGACGGCGGCCTGGTGTTCCCGTCGCCCCGGGAGACCGGCGGCGTGCCGGCCGCGGGCCCAGGCCCGTCCGGCCCCGGCCCGACCGGCCCTCGCGAGGTCGCCCCCGGCACGGCCGCCGCCCCCGCTCCACCCAGGCCGGCGGCGGGAGCCGGAGCTTCCCTGGGCCAGGGGTTCGCCGTGCCGACCCCGCAGGGGGTGCGGGGCGTGCGGCCCGTGGTGCTGAAGGGCGCCGAGGTGACCACCGCGCGGACCACACGTCCGGCCCGCGTCGCGGGGGAGACGTCTGCGTCTCCCCGTCCCGCCTCGCGCTGGGTGCGGGAGCCGACCGCGCCCCGTCCCGTGGCGCGGTATCTGCCCCCGCCCGCGCCGGAGTGCGTGCTGACCCGCGACGGGACGTACGCCGCGCGGCTGACCCTGGCCGCGGACGGCGAGTCCTGGCTCCCCGAGCGGTGGACCCTCGGCGGGCCGGAGCCGTACGTCGTCCCGCTGCCCGGCAACCAGCCGGAGGAGCCGGACGCCGAGGTCCAGCCGATGAGCGACGGCCGGGTGCTGATCCACCGCACGGCCGACCTGCGGCACACCTTCACCCTGCTCTACCCCACCGGTCCCGCAACGGGCGAGCTGTCCGTCGGTTCCGTGGAGTGCCCGGACGGCGAGTCGCTGCGGCTGCTGCCGCCCGCCCCCGACGGCCGGCGGGCCTACGCGGTCGCGGTCAGCCCGGGCGGGTCCACGGCGGTGTGGCTGGTGGCGGGCGGTCCCTGCGGTCCGGAGCACCTGGGCGAGATCCGGGGCCGCTGCTCGGGCGGCGTGTGGCTGGACCACGAGGGCCGGATGCTGGCCCTCGACCGTGAGGCGGGCGGCCGCACCAAGACCGTGGTGGTGGACCTGGCGCGCGGCTGCGAGGTCTCGCCGCTGCTGCAGATCTCCGCGGAGAGCGACGACCGGCTGGTGACGGCCGACCCGGACAGCGGACTGCTGCTGATCCGCTCGGACGCCCCCTCCCCGGGGCGGCACCGGCTCGGCTGGGGCGTGCTGGGCTCGACGCTGCCCGTGCGGTTCCCCGAGGGGCTGTGCCCCGCCGAGTGCGTGATGACGCCGTTCGCCGTCCAGCCGGGGCAGGTACTGACGCCCGAGGCCTGCTCGGTGGCGCTGCGGGTGGACGGAGTGGGCGGTACCTGGATCGGGCTGTGGCGGCCGGCCGACCGGCGGGTGTGGCACGTGGCCGCGCCGGCCGGCTGGCTCACCGGGGCGGGGCGGTTCGACGAGGGGGGTGAGCTGCGGCTGCCGTACGCCACGGGCGAGGAACCGTGCGGCCTGGCCACGGTCCTCGCGCCCCCCGCGGACGCCGCCGCGGACACCACCGCGGACTCCGCCCCCGTCCCCGTCCGCCCCGTCCCCCTCCAGCAGTCCCCCCTCGCCACGGTCTGACGCCCCCGTTCCCGGCCCCTTCCTGCCCCGGCGGATCCCACGCCGCCGGGGGCGCTGCCGCGGAGAATCACCCGGGCGCGGAGGTGGGAGCGGAGGGCGGGGAGCGGCGGCGAACCTACGCTGGGCCCGTGAACGAGATGCCCCCGTCGCACCGGCCCGCCCGTTCCGTCCGCCTCCTCCTCGCCGAGGACCCCCGCACCGCGCACGGCGGCCTCGCCCTGCTGCTGGAGATGCACCCGGACCTGAAGGTCGTGACGCAGGCCGGCTCCGGCGACGAGGTGCTCGACGCCGTCCTCACCCGCCGCCCCGACGTGGCGCTGCTGGACGTGGACCTCCCCGGCCGCGGCGGCCTGGACCTGACGGCCGAGCTGACCGCCCAGGCCCCCGACTGCCGCGTGCTGCTCCTGGCCACCTCCGGCCGCCCCGCGTCCGTGCGCCGCGCGCTCGCCGCCGGGGCCGCCGGGTTCCTCGTCAAGCACGGCCCGGTCGACGAACTGGCCGCCGCGATCCGCCGTGTGCTGACCGGCGAGACGGTGGTCGACCCGGCGCTGGCCGCCGCGCTGCGCGAGGAAACGGGCTGACCAGGCCCCCTCCAACCCCCCTCGCCCACCCCGGCACCCGGTACGGCAGCATGGGCGCGCACCACCACCCGCACCCCACCCGCACCGCCGCACCCGCGCGTACCTCCCGAGGAGCACCATGGCCACGACCGTCGACCCCGCCCCCGAGGTCCTCGCGGCGTTCGAGGCCGCCAAGGGCTTCATGCCCGCCGACGAGGGCCTCGCCCTGTACGCGGCGGCGACCGAGGCCGGACGGCTGGGTCTGCCGCTGCTGGAGGTCGGCACCTACTGCGGGCGTTCCACGATCCTGCTGGCGGACGCCGCCCGCCGGGCCGGGGTCCTCGCGCTCACCGTGGACCACCACCGCGGCAGTGAGGAACAGCAGCCCGGCTGGGACTACCACGACCCGGAGACCGTCGACCCCGAGCTGGGGGTGATGGACACCCTGCCGGCCTTCCGCCGCACCCTGCACCGGGCCGGCCTGGAGGAGCATGTGGTGGCGCTGGTCGGGCGCTCCCCGCAGATCGCCTCGGTGTGGGGCGCGCCGCTGGCCCTGGTGTTCGTGGACGGCGGGCACACCGACGAGCACGCGAACGCCGACTACGAGGGCTGGGCCCCGCACGTCGCGCCGGGCGGACTGCTGGTGATCCACGACGTCTTCCCCGTCAAGCTGGACGAGTTCACCGGTCAGGCCCCGTACCGGGTCTACCTGCGCGCGCTGGAGTCCGGCGCGTTCACGGAGGTCTCGGCGACCGGCACGCTGCGGGTCCTGCGGCGCACCGGCACAGGCGTCTGAGGCCGGGCGTCCGAAGGCCGCGTGTCCGAGCTCAGGCCGTCCGAGCGCAGGGCGTCCGAGAGCCGGGGCGGAAGCCACCGGGGCGGAAGCCACCGGGGCCGACCCCACCGGGGAAGCGGCCACCGCCCCGTTAGGCTCGCACCGTGTCGTACGCAGGCCCGGAATTCGATCCCGCTCCCCCGCCGCGTCCCCGCCGGGGCCGCCGCGCGCTGATCGCCGCCCTGGTGGTGGCGCTGGCCGCCGCGGGGGTGGCCGTCCAGCGGGCGGTGACCGGCGGCCCGGACGACGGCGGCCGCGCCGACGCCGCCTCGTCGCCCGACTCCCGTAACCAGGGCAGCGGTTCACCAACAGACGACGCCAAGTCACCTACCCCCGAGGGAAGTTCCGCGCCGTCCGCCTCCTCCACCGCCCGGCTGCCCGCCCGTTCGGGTCCGCTGCGCGGCAAGGTGGTGGTGATCGACCCGGGGCACAACACCGGCAACGCCGCGCACACCGCCGAGATCAACCGCACCGTGCGGATCGGCAACGGCGGCAAGGAGTGCGACACCACCGGCACGTCGACCAACGCCGGTTACGCGGAGGCGAAGTTCACCCTCGACGTGTCCCGGCGGCTGCGCACCCTGCTGGAGGAGCAGGGCGCCACGGTGAAGTTGACGCAGGACGGCGACCGCCCGTGGGGGCCGTGCATCGACGAGCGGGCGGAGATCGGCAACGAGGCGAAGGCGGACGCCGTGGTGTCGGTGCACGCCGACGGCTCGTCGGCGGACGCCCGCGGTTTCCACGTGATCCTGCCCGGCGCGGTCACCGGGGGCGGCGCGGACACCCGTCCGATCGTCGGCCCCTCCCGTGAGCTGGGGGAACGCGTCGCGGGCAACTTCGTGCGGGCCACCGGCAGCGCGCCCTCCGACTACGTGGGCGACGGCACCGGGCTGGTCACGCGGAAGGATCTGGGGGGTCTCAATCTGTCGAAGGTCCCCAAAGTGTTCATCGAGTGCGGCAACATGCGGAACAGCAAGGACGCCGCGCTGCTGACCAGCGGCAAGTGGCGTCAGAAGGCCGCACAGGGCATTTCCGACGGAATCGTGGGGTTCCTGGGCGGATGAGCGTCGCACGTGCGTGGACCTGCCCACCGGGTGACCGCGGTGTCGGTGCGAACGGTAGGGTCCAATCCTCGGCAGAGCCCGGTACGACACGACGACACGAGACGACGAAGGACTTGTAGTGAACATCCGCTCCCTCACTCGGGGCGACGGCGTGGTGATCGGAGCAGCGCTGTTGCTGTTCATCGCGTCGTTCCTCGACCTCGTTGACAACGACTACGGCATCTCCTTCACGGCCTGGAGCAACCTGGCCGTCGCGCTGGGCGTCTTCATGGGCGGCGTGATCGGCGCCGCGCTGATCGTCGTCAACCGGTGCCTGCCCCAGCCCCGCAAGGTGGCCGGTCACGACCTCGGGACCGTCGGCGTCGCCTTCACGGTGTTCGTCTTCTGGTACCTGCTGTGGATGCTGCTGGACTCCGAGGGCGGCGCCGGCGCCGGGCTGATCCTCGGCTTCATCGCGGCGCTGGTGCTGGCCGGCGGGGCGGTCGCCGGGGGCGCGGTGGAGGCGCTCAAGGCGCCGCTGATCAGTGCCACGCCACGGCCGGCCGCGCAGCAGCCCTACGGTGCGCAGGCCGCGCAGCAGGGGTACGGCTACCCGGGGGCGCAGCAGCAGCAGTTCGGCGGCCAGCCGCAGCAGGGGCCGGGTCCGCAGGGCCAGCCGCAGCAGCCGTCGCCGGAGTTCTCGCCCTTCTGGTTCGCCGTGCCGGCGCCGCGTGCGCTGTACGCGGAGGACGGTTCGCCGACGCAGATCGCCGAACTCGCCCCGGGCGTCTGGTACCTGGCGGTCGACCAGCGGGGTCCGGGTCTGATCGCGCAGACCCAGGACGGCCGCCGTGGTCTGCTGCAGGACTCCTCGGGCATCCAGCGGGGCTGACGGCTCCCGTCAACTCGTGACAGGGCCCCCGCCGGTGACCGGCGGGGGCCTTCGTCGTACCGCGTCAGGGCTGGGCCGGGGCCTGCCTCACTGGTCGCTCTGCAGCTGACCGGCGGACGGCACCTTGTCCTGCACCTCGGCGCCGGCGGACTTGCCCGCGTCCTTCACGTCGCTGATCATGCTGTCGAAGTTGTTGACGATGTCGTCGGTGTTGTCGCCCTTGCGGAGCTGCTTGGGCAGGTCCTTCAGCTTGTCGAGGCCTTCCTCCAGCGGGGCGACCGCCTTCGAGAGGGTGGGGTCCCCCTTGGCGTTGTCGAGCGCCGCCTTGAGGCGGTTGTAGGTGAAGACGCCGGCGAGACCGGCCTTCACCAGGGACAGCCGGCGGCCGTCGGCGCCCTTCTTGAACTTGCCCGAGCGGAACGGCTTGACGATCCACTGGTAGGTGGCGCCCGCGGCGAGGCCGGCGTTCACCACGAAGCGGGTCTTGGCGAACTTCTGCTTCTCGGCGGAGCTGGTGGGCGTGGGCTCGGCCCGCATCTCCTGGGCCTGCGCCTGGTTCGCCTCGGCCTGCATCTGCGCCATGGCCTGGTCGTCGACGGACTTCGGTTGCGCGTGCGTGTTCGCCTGGGGGGAGGAGGTGGAGTGCTCCTCGCTGCCGCAGCCGGCGGTGCCGGCGACGAGGGCGCAGCACAAGGTGACGGCCAGTACCAGGCGGCGCATCGTGACGGGCATGGGTGTGCCTCCGGGGAAGAGAACGGTTCTCCCCGCAGCGTCACGCACCCACCGGCCCCGGGCGACCCCAGCGCCGCCGTCCGGGTGCTCCCGGCCCTCCACCCGGGGACACGGGGGTCCTCGGCGGCCTCGTGCGGGCGCCGGAGACGGCGTACGACGAGGTGGAGGACGGCGGCGTCGGACGAGGTGCGGAACGGCGGCGTCAGGCGAGGTCGGAGGCGCTGTCGCAGCAGTCGGGGTCCAGGCCCCGGGGAAGGCGGTCGCCGCCGAAGACGGCGCAGGTCGCCTCGTGGCCGCCCAGTGCCGCGACGGCCAGCAGCAGCGACCCGGCGGTCCAACTGGTGAGTTCCTCGGGCCATATGGCGCGGTCCTCGAAGACCAGCCCGGTCCAGTACAGCCCGGACTCCTCGTCGCGCAGGTGCTGCACGGACTGGAGGATCTCCAGCGCCCGGTCGGACTCCCCCGCCGCCCACAGCGCGAGCGCGAGTTCGCAGGACTCGCCCCCCGTGACCCACGGGTTGGGGACGACACAGCGCACCCCGAGCCCGGGGACGACGAACTCGTCCCAGCGCGAGGCGATCCGCTCCCGCGCCTCGGCGCCCTCCATCGCCCCGCCCAGCACCGGGTAGTACCAGTCCATGGAGTAGCGGTTCTTGTCGAGGAACCGCTCGGGGTGGAGCCGGACGGCGTGCCGCAGCGCGCCCACCGCGAGCTCCCAGTCGGGCTGCGGCTCCTCCAGCTGCTCGGCGACCGCCAGCGCGCACCGCAGCGCGTGATGGATGGACGAACTGCCGGTCAGCAGCGCGTCGTTCACCGCGGTGCCGTCGTCCTCGCGCTTCCAGCCGATCTGTCCGCCGCTCTGCTGGAGCCGCAGCACGAACTCCACGGCGGCGTGGACGACCGGCCACATCCGGTCCAGGAAGGTGTCGTCGCCGGTGGACAGGTAGTGGTGCCAGACGCCGACCGCCACGTAGGCGACGAAGTTGGACTCCCGGGACCGGTCGGTGACCTTGTCGTGGGCGCCGTCGGCGTAGGCGGCGTACCAGGAGCCGTCCTCGTTCTGGTGCCGGGCGAGCCACAGGTAGGCGCGTTCGGCGGCGTCGTGCTCGCCGGCCGCGTCGAGGGCCATGGCGGCCTCGGTGTGGTCCCACGGGTCGAGGTGGTGGCCGCGGAACCAGGGGATGGCGCCGTCCTCGCGCTGCACGGCGAGCAGGCCGCGCACGGTGGTGGCGGCCTGCTCGGCGGTGAGCACCCCGGGAAGGACGAGGTGCTCGGTACGCGGGGTGGTCACTTCGCGTCAGCCCCGACAGGCTCGTCGGCCCCGGCCCCGGCCGCGTCGGTCCCGGCGACGCCCGCGGCGGCGGCCGGCAGGTGCGGCTTGGTCGCGTACGCCACGAAACTCTTGCCCATGACCGGGTTGAGGGCGCGCTCGGCGACCCGGGTGGCCAGCGGCTTCTTCATGATGTCCCAGACCAGCAGCTTGTGGTACGCCCGCACCGGCAGCGCCTTGTCGTTGTCCACGCCGAAGGCGCACTTGAGCCACCAGTAGGGCGAGTGCAGCGCGTGCGCGTGGTGGGAGCCGTAGGGGCGCAGGCCGGCCTCGCGCATCTTGGCGAGCAGCTCGTGCGCCCGGTAGATGCGGATGTGGCCGCCCTCGACCTCGTGGTAGGCGTCGGAGAGCGCCCAGCAGACCTTCTCCGGCCCGTAGCGCGGCACGGTGACGGCGATGCGGCCGCCCGGCTTGAGGACGCGGACCATCTCGGCGAGGACGCCCTTGTCGTCGGGGATGTGCTCCATCACCTCGGAGATGATGACGACGTCGAACGAGGCGTCGGGGAAGGGCAGGTTGAGGGCGTCGCCCTCCATGGCGGTGGCGGTGGCGCCGGCCGGGGCCTCACCGGCCTCCTTCATGGCGGCGAACCACTTGGCGACCTCGCGGATCTCCTCGCCGTTGCGGTCGAGGGCGACGACCTGGGCGCCGCGCTTGTAGCACTCGAAGGCGTGCCGGCCTCCTCCGCAGCCGAGGTCCAGGACTCGGTCGCCCGGGGCGAGCGGGAACCGGGAGAAGTCGACGGTCAGCACGGGGTCCTGCTTTCGCGGTAGTGGCCGGTGGTCGGGGTGGGGGTGACGGGCGCGGCGCGGCCCGTCCGCCGGCGTGCGACGGCCTCGCGGTAGTGGGCGACGGTGCCCTCGGCGGCGCGCTTCCAGGTGAAGTGTTCCAGCACGCGGGCGCGGCCGGCGGCGCCGAGGCGGGCCCGCAGCGCGGGGTCGTCGAGGAGACGGCCGAGGGCGGCGGCCAGCGCGCCGGGGTCGCCGGGCGGCACGGCCAGGCAGGTCTCGCCGTCGGGGCCGGCGACCTCGGGGATGGCGCCGCCGGTGGTGGCGACCAGCGGGGTGCCGGTGGCCATGGCCTCGGCGGCGGGCAGTGAGAAGCCCTCGTACAGCGAGGGCACGCAGGCGACCTCGGCGGAGCGGACCAGGTCGACGAGTTCGGCGTCGCTGATGCCCTTGACGAACGCGACGGCGTCCTCGAGGCCGTAGCGCTCGATGGCCTGGGCGACGGGCCCGTCCTCGGCCCGCTTGCCGACCACCACCAGGTGGGCGTGCGGCTGTTCGGTGCGCAGCTTGGCGAGGGCCTCGACGAGGAAGACCAGGCCCTTGAGCGGGACGTCGGCGCTGGAGGTGGTGACGATCCGGCCGGGGACCTTGGCGACGGCCGCGTCGGGCGAGAACAGGTCGGTGTCGGCGCCGATGTACACCACGTGGACGCGTTCGGGTCTGACGCCGAGGTGGTCGACGATCTCCTGCCGGGAGCTGCCGGAGACGGTGAGCACCGAGGACAGGCGGCGGGCGACGCGCTTCTGCATCCGGGTGAAGCCGTACCAGCGGCGCACCGACAGGCGGCGCTTCCAGCCGTCGGCGGCGTCGAGGTCGAGCTGCCGGTCGACGGTGATGGGGTGGTGGACGGTGGTCACCAGGGCCGCGCCGAGGTCGCCGAGCTGGCCGTAGCCGAGGGTCTGGTTGTCGTGGACGACGTCGAAGTCGCCGCGGCGGGCGCGCAGCAGGCGGCGGGCGCGCAGCGAGAAGGTGAGCGGCTCGGGGAAGCCGCCGGTCCACATGGTGGCGACCTCCAGCGCGTCGACCCAGTCCCGGAACTCCTCGCGGCGCGGGGTGCGGAACGGGTCGGGCTGGCGGTAGAGGTCGAGGCTGGGCAGCTCGGTGAGGGAGAGCCCGGCGAGGTCGTCGCCCTCGTCGAGGACCGGGTAGGGCTGGGAGCCGATCACCTCGACGCTGTGGCCCAGCCGGGCGAGTTCGCGCGAGAGGTGGCGCACGTAGACGCCCTGTCCGCCGCAGAACGGGTTGCCCTTGTAGGTGAGGAGCGCGATGCGCAGAGCCGGCTGACCGTCGGCGGCCATGGCCTCAGCGGTCACGTACGGCCCCCTTCTCCTGAACTGTCCCGCGAGGTTACGTCGCGGCGGCTACCGGCAACAAGTCTCGGATGATCACTCGCGATCACCGGTCATCACCGGTGATCACAAAAGAGACTGTCCGAATCTACCCGCTGGTAGCCGGACGGGGGAAAGTCTGCCAGGTGATGCTCGCCACGGCGCGGGCAGCCCGACGTCCTTGCTGACATGGGGAGATGTCCGGTTCGGGCCGGCGCCCGTCCGCCCGCGCGGCGCTCCACGGCGCTCTAGGCCGCGCGCAGTCCGGTCACCTCCCGGACGGCCGCGCCCGCCTGGTCGAGGACGGTGACCTCACGCTGCGTCATGTTCGGGTCGGCCGCCCGATGCCGCAGCGCGTCCGCCAGCGCGGACGGGGTGAGGCGGGCCGCCTCCGGGTCGGACAGCAGCGCGGCGAGCACCTCGTGCGCCAGCGCGGCCGCACGGCGCCCGGCGGTGGCGGCGTACTGGGCGAGGATCACGGCGGTCATCGCCCAGTCGAGGCCGGGCGGACCCTCCGTGGCGGCGGCCCAGTCGATGACACGAGGGCCGGCGGAGGTGAGGAGGACGTTCTCGGGGTGCAGGTCGAGGTGGAGGATCCGCGTGGCCGGGTCCTCGGCGACGCGCGGCGGCACCCGGTGCAGCCGGGTGAGGAGCAGGGCGAGCAGGGTGCCGGCCTCCTGCGGCGTGACCAGGCCGGCGAGCAGCGCGCCGGCCAGGGTCGGCCCGTCCAGCCGCTCCAGCACCAGGTCGGTGCGGGCGGCGTGCTCGTCGCGGGGGCGCACCAGCGGTACGGGGTAGCCGCACGCGTGGAGGTGGGCCATCAGGGCGCTCTCGGCGTCCGTGTCCCCGACGGCGGCGTCGCGGTACCTGCGCAGGACCCACCGCTCGTCGAGCACGTACACGTCGGCGGTTCGGCCGACTCCGATCAGCACCATTCCCGGAATCTAGCCGTACCGCCGCCGTCGGTCGAGGGCCCCTCGGCCCTGTTCGCGGCCACCATGGCCGGATATATGCCCCCGTAGCGGCCCTCCGGCGGCCCTCGTGCCGCCGCCACGGCACGCCGGGGGCCGGAGCGGGCGGTTCCGGCCGGTACCGCGCCCCTGCCGGCGCCGGGGCGTGCCGGTAGAGTGGCCCGGTCGTCATCACACCCGTTCGGGGGGAAGCCGGTGTAAATCCGGCGCTGACCCGCAACCGTGAGCCGCCGCAGGACGGTGGCGAGCCGGAATGCCCCGACCGACCGTGACCGGCTCATGGCCGCCGGCTCCCGCCGGTGGCCGGCACCGTCGAGGTATACGGAGCCGAGCCGCCGGGCCCGCACCCTGCGCCCGTCGCTGCCTGGCTCCCCCACAGGGAGAGGCACTCCGCCGATCATGAACGTTCGCCGCGCCGCAGCGGTCCTGGCCGCTGCCGCCGTACTCGGCGCCGGAACGGCCCCGGCCGCCTTCGCCGACGACCCGGCGCCCGCCGCGTCGCCGTCCGCGCCCCCGGAGATACCCGCCGGTCTCCACGGCTCCACCGACCCCACCTACGACGGCGTCTGGCGCCAGTCGCTGACCCTGCTCGCCCAGGACGCCGCCGGCGTGAAGCCCTCCGCCGAGGCGGTCGGGTGGCTGACCGGACAGCAGTGCGCCGACGGCTCGTTCGCCGCGTTCCGCCCGGCCCCGTCGAGGGCCTGCGACCCGAAGACCATGGTGGACAGCAACAGCACCGCCGCCGCGGTGCAGGCGCTGGCCGCGCTCGGCGGGCACGACGACGTCGTCGGCAAGGCCGTCGACTGGCTGGCCTCCGTGCAGAACAAGGACGGCGGCTGGGGCTACAACCCCGGCACCCCCTCCGACGCCAACTCCACCTCCGTGGTGACCGGCGCGCTGGCCGCCGCGGGCAGGAAGCCGGCCGAGACCGTCAAGGGCGGCAAGTCGCCCCAAGACGCGCTGCTGACCTTCGCGCTGCCCTGCGAGGGCAAGGACGCGGGCGCCTTCGCCTACCAGCCCGACAAGTCCGGCAAGCTGCTCGCCAACGCGGACGCCACCGCCGCCGCGGTGCTGGGCTCGCTGGGCGCGGGTCTCGGCGGGGAGAAGGCGAAGCCGGCCGGTTCCGCCGCGAAGTGCGCCGAGGCGACGACCCCGGAGCAGGCCGCAGAGAACGGCGCCGCCTACCTGGCCGGGCCGCTCACCGAGGACGGCCACCTGACCTCCGCGCTGCCGGGCGCCGACCCGCAGCCCGACCTCGGCAACACCGCCGACGCGGTGATCGCGCTGGCCTCCACCGGTCACGCCGACCAGGCCGAGAAGGCCCTGGGTCACCTGCGGGACAACGGCGTCGCCTGGGCGAAGCAGACCGGCCCCGCCGCCTACGCCCAGCTGGTCCTGGCCGCCGAGGCGATGGGGGCCGACCCGCGCGACTTCGGCGGACAGGACCTGGTGAAGCTGCTGAACGCCACCGGCCCGGAGCCGAAGGCCGACCGGACCGACGCGAAGCCGGCGGGGAAGACGCCCGCCGAGGACGGCGTCTCCCCCGCCGTGTGGTGGGCCGGTGGCGCCGTGCTGGTGCTCCTGGTGGCCGCGGCGCTGCTGCTGACGGTCCGGAAGCGCCGGCCGTGAGGCTTCCGCGCACCCTTGCCGCGGCCGTCCTGGCGCCGCTGACCTGCGCCCTGCTCACGCAGGGCGCGGGCACGGCCCAGGCGGCCGGGTACCGGTACTGGTCCTACTGGGAGCTCGACGGGCAGAAGTGGGCGTACGCCACCCAGGGCCCGGCCACGCTGCGCCCGCAGGACGGGTCCACGCAGGGCTTCCGCTTCTCGGTCAGCGAGGACTCCGCCGACGCGGCCACCCCGCGGAACAGCAAGCCGTTCGCGGAGATCTGTGACGGCACCCCCGAGCGGGACGGCCGCAAGCGGATCGCCCTGGTGATCGACTTCGGCACCGCGTCGGACGCGCCCGGCGGCGAGAAGCCGCCCGCGGGCCGCACCGTCTGCGCGAGCGTGGCCGAGGACGCCTCCGCCGCGGACGCGCTGGCCGCCGTGGCCGCGCCGCTGCGCTACGACAGCAGCGCCATGCTGTGCGCCATCGAGGGCTACCCGCGGCAGGGCTGCGGCGAGCAGGTCGCCACCGCGGACCGCTCCGACGACGCCGCCGCGAAGGGCTCCGCCGACGCCGACGCCGACCCGGGTACCGACTCCGGGGCCGCCGAGGCCTCCGAGCCGGGCCCTTCGCTCGGCCTGTGGGCGGGCGCGGGCGCCGTGCTGGTGCTGGGCGGCGCGGCCGTCTGGCAGGCCCGGCGCCGGCGGGGATGACGGGACGACAGCGATGACCGTGACCGCGAACCGGGACGCCGCCAGGGCCCGCGCCTCCGCGCTGCACCCGGGCGCCTGGTGGGTGTGGGCGCTGGGCCTGGGCGTCGCGGCCTCCCGCACCCGCAACCCGCTGCTGCTGGCCCTGCTGATCGGGGTCAGCGCCTACGTGGTCATGGCCTGCCGCTCGAACGCCCCCTGGGCGCGTTCGTACGGCGCGTTCGTCAAGCTGGGTCTGCTGGTGCTGGGGATCCGGCTGGTGTTCTCCCTGGTGTTCGGCACCGCGATCCCCGGCACCCACCTGCTGTTCCGCCTCCCCGAGGTGCCGCTGCCCGACTGGGCGCAGGGGATGCGCCTGGGCGGCCCGGTGCACCTCGAGGAGGTGCTGTTCTCCCTGTACGACGGGCTGCGGCTGGCCACCCTGCTGGTCTGCGTGGGCGCGGCGAACGCGCTCGCGGACCCGTCGCGGCTGCTGAAGGCGCTGCCGGCGGCGCTCTACGAGGTGGGGGTGGCGGTGGTCGTCGCGACGACCTTCGCGCCGCACCTGATCGGCGACGTGCTGCGGCTGCGCGCCGCCCGGCGGCTGCGCGGGCGGCCGGACCGGGGTGTGCGGGGCCTGCTCCAGGTCGGCCTGCCGGTGCTGGAGGGCGCGCTGGACCGTTCGGTGGCCCTGGCCGCGGCGATGGACGCGCGCGGTTACGGCCGCACCGCCGCGGTGCCCGTCGCCGAGCGGCGCGTCACGGCGGCGCTCACCCTGGGCGGGCTGCTCGGCGTCGCCGCCGGGTCGTACGGCCTTCTGAGCGCGGTCGGCGGGGTGTACGGGCTGCCGCTGCTGCTGGCCGGGATCACGGCCGCGCTGGCCGGGCTGTGGCTGGGCGGCCGCCGCACCCCGCGCACCCGCTACCGGCCCGAGCGGTGGGGGCCGCGTGCCTGGCTGGTCTCCGGCTCGGGCGTCGCGGTGGCCGCGTTGACGGTCCTCGCCGCGGCGCACGACCCGGCGGCCCTGCTCCCCCCGGTGACGCCGCCGACCGCGCCGGTGCTCCCGCTGTGGCCCGCCGCCGCCGTGCTGCTGGGGCTGCTGCCGGCCTTCCTCGCCCCGCGCCCGCCCACCGGCCCCGCAGGCACCTCCGCCTCCGCGCCCGCCGGCACCTCCGTCTCCGCGCCCCCGCCCGCCTCCGTACCGAACGGCAAGGACCGACGACCGTGATCCGTTTCGAGGACGTCTCCGTCACGTACGACGGCGCGCGCGAACCCGCCGTCCGAGGGCTCGACCTCTCGATCCCCGAGGGCGAACTCGCCCTGCTGGTCGGCCCGTCGGGTGTCGGCAAGTCGACGGTGCTGGGCGCGGTGAACGGCCTGGTGCCGCACTTCACCGGCGGCACCCTGCGCGGCCGGGTGACGGTCGCCGGGCGTGACACCCGCACCCACAAGCCACGTGAACTGGCGGACGTGGTCGGCACGGTGGGCCAGGACCCGACGGCGCACTTCGTCACCGACACCGTCGAGGACGAACTCGCCTACGGCATGGAGTCGCTGGGCCTCGCCCCGGACGTGATGCGCCGCCGCGTGGAGGAGACGCTGGACCTGCTGGGTCTGGCCGACCTGCGGGAGCGGCCTCTCTCCACGCTGTCCGGCGGGCAGCGGCAGCGGGTCGCCATCGGGTCGGTGCTCACCCCGCACCCGCGGGTGCTGGTCCTGGACGAGCCGACCTCCGCGCTGGACCCGGCGGCCGCCGAGGAGGTCCTGTCGGTGCTCCAGCGGCTGGTGCACGACCTGGGCACCACGGTGCTGATGGCCGAGCACCGGCTGGAGCGGGTCGTGCACTACGCGGACCGGGTGGTGCTGCTGCCGGGCCCCGGCGAGGCCCCGGTGGTGGGCGGCCCGGCCGAGGTGATGGCCACCTCCCCCGTGTTCCCGCCGGTGGTCGAGCTGGGCCGCCTGGCCGGCTGGTCCCCGCTCCCCCTCACCGTCCGCGACGCCCGCCGCACCGCCTCCGGCCTGCGGGAACGGCTCGCCGCCGCCGACGACACGACGCCTCCGGTGCCGGTGCCCGCCGCCCTCGCCGTACCCGCCCTCACCTCCGGTCCCGCCCGCCGCCGCTGGTGGCCCGCGCGCCGCCGGACCGCGGAGCCGGCCCCCGGCCCGGTCGGGGCGGCCGGCGCCGCCGCGGTCACTCCCCCGCCGGCGCCGGGGACCTCCGACGAGACGCGTGCCGCTACGGCAACCCCGGCGGCCGCGGAGGCCGCCCCGGTGCCCGCCGTGGTGGACCGGCTGGTGGTGCGCCGCGGCACCCTTGAGGCGCTGCGGTCGGTGTCGCTCACCGTGTCGCCGGGCGAGACCGTCGCCCTGATGGGCCGCAACGGCGCCGGCAAGTCCACCCTGCTGTCCGCCCTGGTCGGCCTGGTGGAGCCGGCCTCCGGTGTGGTGCTGGCCTGTGGCGCCGTCCCGCACCGCACCCGGCCGCGTGACCTGGTCCGCCGGGTCGGCCTGGTCCCGCAGGAGCCCCGCGACCTGCTGTACGCGGACACCGTGGCCGCCGAGTGCGCCGCCGCCGACCGCGACGCGGGCACCGAGCCCGGCTCCTGCCGGGCCCTGGTGAGCGAACTCCTGCCGGGCATCGCGGACTCCACGCACCCCCGCGACCTCTCCGAGGGCCAGCGCCTCACCCTCGCCCTGGCGGTCGTCCTCACCGCGCGTCCGCCGCTGCTGCTGCTCGACGAGCCGACCCGCGGCCTGGACTACGCGGCCAAGACCCGCCTGGTCGGCCACCTGCGCCGGCTGGCCGCGGAGGGGCACGCGGTGGTCCTCGCCACCCACGACGTGGAACTGGCCGCCGACCTCGCCCACCGCGTGGTGATGCTCGCCGACGGCGAGGTCGTCGCCGACGGCCCCACCGCCGAGGTGGTGCTGGCGCTGCCCGCCTACGCCCCGCAGGTGACCAAGGTCCTCGCACCGCAGCGCTGGCTGACCGTGCGCCAGGTCAGGGAGGCGCTGGCATGACCGCCGCACCCCCGACGCCGGCCCCGGCGGCCGCCCCCGCCGCGGCGCCCGCCCGCACCCGTGCCGTCCGTCTCGGCGGGCGCTCCGCACTGACCCTGCTGCTGGTCAGCTGCGTCGGCCTGGCCGGTTTCCTGTGGCCGCTGCTGGCGCCGCCCGGCTCCTCGGTCGCCGCCCACCAGCAGGACGCCCCCTGGCTGTTCGCCGGGCTGCTGCTCCTCCTGGTCGCCGTCACCACGGCCACCATCGCCGAGTCGGGCCTCGGCGCGAAGGCCGTCGCCATGCTGGGCGTGCTCGCCGCGGCCGGCGCCGCGCTGCGGCCCATCGGGGCGGGCACGGCCGGACTGGAGCCGACGTTCTTCCTGATGGTCCTGGCCGGTCGGGTCCTCGGCCCCGGCTTCGGCTTCGTCCTCGGATCGGTGACCCTCTTCGCCTCGGCCCTGCTGACCGGCGGGGTGGGCCCCTGGCTGCCGTTCCAGATGCTCTCGCTGGGCTGGTTCACCCTCGGCGCGGGCCTGCTGCCCCGCCGGCTCGGCGGCCGGGCGGAGATCGCGGTGCTCACCGCCTACGGGTTCCTCGCCGCCTTCGGCTACGGGACGCTGATGAACCTGTGGGGCTGGCCGTTCATGACGGGCCAGATCGCCCCGGCCGTCGCGCCCGTCCCCGGCGCCCCGCTCACCGTCAACCTGGCCCATTTCGCGGCCTACTGCCTCACCACGTCGATGGGCTGGGACCTCGGCCGCGCCCTGCTCACCGCCGTGCTGAGCGTGACCGTCGGGCCGGCCGTCCTGCGGGCGCTGCGCCGGGCGACGCGGCAGGCGGCGTTCGAGGCGCCGGTGACCTTCGAGAAGCCCTGAGGGACGCACGGGAACGGCAGGGCCCGGCCCCGCGTGCGCGGGGGCCGGGCCCTTTTCCGTGGCGTGGACCGCGTCAGGAGATGAAGTCCGCGATGTCGCCGAGCACGGAGGTGTCGGCGAGGAAACCGATGTGCGTCTGGCAGAGCACCGGGTTGTTGTCGGCGCCCTCCAGCCGGGTGCTGGTGTACGGGAGGATGATGCCGTCGCAGGCCGAGTACCAGGTGGCGTACGCGGTGCTGCCGGGCGTCTCGTCGCCCGAGGAGATCTGGGAGATGAACGAGGAGCCCGGGTACATCTGCTGGCAGGTCACGTAGATCAGGCAGGCGCCGGCGTAGGTCGTGCCGTGGTTGGCGCCGGCGATCGAGGCGAGGTGGCTGACGTTGGCGTTGCCACCGAGGACCTTCAGGTAGTACTGGCTGACCAGGCCGCCCATCGAGTGGTTGACGACGGCGACCTTGCTCGCGCCGGTCCGCGACTTGACGTTCTGGACGAACGACGCGAGGCCCTGGGCGTTGCTCACGTTGTTGCCGTAGGAGTTGTACTCGTAGGCGAACAGCCTGTCGCTGGACCAGCCCTTGGCGCGGAACACCGACATGGCGGTCACCCAGTTGGACGCGTTGCCGGTGTAGCCGTGGACGAAGACCACCGGCGTGCTGGTGCTCAGCGGGGTGACCTCGGCCGCCGAGGTCCGCGGGGCCGCGGCGGCGGGACCGGAGACGGTGAAGGCGATGGCGAAGGCGGCGAGGACGCCGAGGAGACGGCGCAGGGGGCGGCGCATGGAACCCTCCGAACGGGGGTGGGGAAACCGACGCCGCCCAGAGTCGCGCCGCCCGTCCGCCCACGGCATCGGCGAAACTGCCGGTCTTGCGGAGGGCCGGCCGTCCGGGACGTCAGGGCGTCGGCGCTCCGGGGTCGGCAGGCGGCCCGTCCGGCGGGAGGAGTTCCTTGGCGAACCAGTGCTCGGCGTAGATGTCGTCGTTGTGCGGCGCGGTCTCCCGGTAGCCGAGCCGCGCGTAGAGCGCCCTCGCCTCGACCAGGTCGCTGCGGGTGTCCAGGATCATGCGCCGCGCGCCCAGCGCCCGGGCCGCGTCCTCCGCCGCTCCGACCAGCGGCGCCGCGCCGCCCCTGCCGCGGAACCCGGGCAGCAGGAACACCCGCTTGAGCTCGGCGACGCCGGCCTCGGCATCCAGCAGTCGCACGCCCGCCGTCCCCGCCGCCACGCCGTCGTGCCGCGCGACCAGCAGGGTGCCGTCCGGTGGCCGCAGCGCCTCCCCGGCGTCGGCGGCGATCTCCCGCGCCAGTTCCTCCGGATCGGTGCGCCGGCCCTCGTGGAGCAGGTACCAGCGGTCGCTGACCTCCGTGTAGTACGCGCTCCACAGGGCGACGGCGTCGGCCGAACCCACGTCCTCCACAGCCACCGACCAGGTCCCGGACACGCGCCCCGTGCGGGGCAGCGCACCAGGAGGACCGGGCGGCGGCGTGGGCGACGGGGTCGCGGAGGGAGACGGGGCCGGGGTCGGCGCGGGGGTGTGCGTGCGGTGCATGCCTCGATCCTGACGACGCGCCCCCGGCCCGCCAACCGATTTACCGCCCGCCCGGTAACAGCACTCCGTTTCCGCCCCGCCGCGTCGGACGGATTTGTAGGGTTTCGGCCATGCGACGAATTCCCCGACTGTTCCTGGGCGTCACGGCCGCCGTGCTGCTGACCGCCGGCTGCGGCCCCGAGGACGAGGCGGCCACGGGCGGCCCGGCGGACAAGCCGGGAGCCTCCTCCAGCCCGGCGCCGGCCCGCTCCACCGCGGACACCGGCCCGCTGGCGGTGCGGATCACCGGCCCCCAGAAGGGCGTGGCCACGAGCGGCTCGGACATGGAGGACCCGCCCGGCAAACCGGGCAGCGGCGCCGACTTCGTCAGCCAGGTCGAGTACGCGCTCCAGGGGGACCTGCTCAGCGACGCCCTGGTGGAGGGGAGGACCACCGCGGTCTGCCCCGACGGCGTCACCCGGAGGGCGAACGCCTCCAGCGCGTGCACCGTGACCTACGAGGGCGTCGAGATCCCCTACACCGTCACCATCGGCGAGTCCTACGAGGAGGGCGACATCCTCACCCCGTACCGCGCCGAGCCGAAGAAGCGGCTGCTGGTCGCCGAGCGCGTCCACCACGCGTTCTGGGAGCAGTTCGGCGGGTCCGCCGGCATGACGCTGAGCTGCGAGAAGATGCCGGTCGCCGAGGCCGTCGACGACGGGGCCCCCACCGGGCACGTCTGCCGGACGATCCGCGAGGGCGGGAGGGCCGCCGACTACGAGGTGACCGCCGATTCCTCCGGCCCGCGCTTCGGCCGCGTCCAGGACTGACCCGGCGGAGGGCCCGAACACCTGCGGCGCTCCCGCCCGGGGCGGCCCGGCCGGACGACAATCCTCGCAACGGGTGGGCGCACGGCCCGCCCGCCCGCCCCGCATCCTGAGGAAGGGTCACGCCCGATGAGCGACTCGGCTCGCTGGAACGACGTCGACGACTACCTGTCCCACCTGCTCGCCCCCGAGGACGAGGCGCTGGCCGCGGCGCTGCGCGACGCGGAGGCGGCGGGTCTGCCGCCGATCAGCGTCTCGGCCACCGCCGGGAAACTGCTGCGCCTGCTGGCCGAGACACAGGGCGCGCGGAACATCCTGGAGATCGGCACGCTGGCCGGGTACAGCACCATCTGGATGGCGCGCGCCCTGCCCGCCGACGGCCGCCTGGTCACGCTGGAGTACGAGGAGAGGCACGCGGAGATCGCCCGCGGGAACCTCGCCCGGGCGGGCCTGGACGGCGTCGTGGAGGTGCGGGTGGGCCCGGCGCTGGAGTCGCTGTCGAGACTGGCCGACGAGAACCCGCCCCCGTTCGACCTGGTCTTCGTCGACGCCGACAAGGTCAACAACGCGCGCTACGTGGAGTGGGCGCTGCGGCTCACCCGGCCGGGCGGCCTGATCGTCGTCGACAACGTGGTGCGCGCCGGCCGTATCGCCGACGCCGGGAGCGACGCGCCGGACGTCCGCGGCACCCGCGAGGCGCTGGAGCTGATCGCCGGGCACCCGCGCCTCAGCGGCACCGCGCTGCAGACCGTGGGCACCAAGGGCTGGGACGGCTTCGCGCTGGCACGGGTGGTCTCCTGACGGAGCGCCCGCCTCCGCCGCCGGTGCTGCACCGGCGGCGCCGATCACACCTCGTGGTAGAAGCCCACGTTGACGCTGCGGGGGGACGTGCGGTCCTGGACGACGACCTCGCCGGAACCGCCGGGCGGCAGGGCGACGGAGCCGCCGTAGGGCACCGGGTGGGTGACGCCGCCCATGAGGACGCCGACCTCCGAGGACGGGTCCGGCTGCGAGCCGCGCAGCCAGGTCAGGTGCCAGGCGCCGTCGGACCCGTACTGGAACTCGAGGTGGACCCGCGAGACGAACAGCCAGTCCGACGGGGTGCCCAGCCGGCAGACCGCCTTGTCGCGGCCGACCCGCAGGATGGAGCCGGGGGCACTGGGCGCGTCGGCCATCTGCATGCCGGCCGTGGCGCCCTCGTCGGTGCCGGAGACGGCCGCCATGGTCAGTTCGAGCACTGCGCTCAGCTCCTCGGGTGCGTACGGGCGGGACCGGTGCCGATGATAGATCGGCCGGATGCCGCTCGTCCCCCGGTCGGCCTCTCCTGGACAATGGACCCATGACCGATCGCAAGCCGCCGGGTGTGAACTTCGAGTCCTGGGTGGACCGGCAGATCCGCGAGGCGGAGGCCCGCGGGGAGTTCGCCGATCTCCCGGGTGCCGGGAAGCCGCTGCCGGATCTGGGCGCCACGCACGACGACCTGTGGTGGGTGAAGCGGAAGATGGCCCGCGAGGGCCTGTCCGTCCTGCCCCCGGCGCTGGCCCTGCGCAAGGAGGCGGAGGACGCCTACGAGGCCGCGCTGGACGCGCCGTCGGAGCGGGCCGCGCGCAAGATCCTCGAGGACGTCAACGTCCGGATCCGCGACATGATGTACAAGCCGCCGCCGGGCCCGCCGCTCGGCCGCAAGCCCTTCGACGTGGAGGGCGTGCTGGCCGAGCGGCGGGCCCGGCGGGGGTGAGCTCTGCGGTGCGCCGCGTGGGTCAGAGGCGCAGCAGCCGCTCGGTGAGCTCGCGGTAGTCGCGCAGGATCAGCCGCAGCTGCTCGGTGTCGGCGGCCGGGTCGGCCGTCTCGTCGCCCAGGGAGTGCCAGGCGGTGCGCAGCGTGCGGCGCCGCGCGGCCAGGCAGGACGTGAGGCGCTCGGACACCTCGTCCAGGACCTTCTCGGCCTCGGCCACCGAGCCACGGGGCTCGTCGACGAAGCCGCCGACCACGTGGTGCAGGCGGGTGGACATCTTGTCGGTGTCCTCGTGCGGGAACAGGCGGTGCAGGGTCTCGCCCGGACCGTCGTCCGTGTGGTGCTTGCCGCCCTGTGCGCCGCCACCATGGGTCAGGCCGCCGTGGGCCTTCTCGCCACCGTGGGTGCCGGAACCATGGATGCCGTCGCCATGGGTGCTGTCGCCATGGACGCCGTCGCCATGGGTGCTGTCGCCATGGGTCGGGGTGCCGTGGCTCGTGGCGCCGTACGTGGTGGCGTCGTGGGAGGCGTCGCCGTAGGACGGGTCGCCCTGGGCGGCGTCGCTGTGCCCGTGCGGTCCGTCGTGCGCACCGGTGACGCCGCCGAACGGCCCGCCGACCGCGGTGCCCGTGCCGTGCGAGGTGGTGTGGGCCGTGGTGTGGGCGCCGAGGGTGTCCTGGGTGCCCGTGGTGGAGGAGTCCGTCGTGGGGACGCCGGCGCCCCGGGCGCCGAGGTCGTCCGTGCCGACGCTGTGGGCGCCGGTGCCCGCGGCGCCGGCGGTGTCCGGGGTGCCCTGTCCGCTCCGCGCGCCGAGGCCGTCTGTGGTGTCGTGGCCGTCCTGGAAGATCTTGCCGTCCTTGATGCCCTGGCCGGCCGACCGGTCGTGCTCGTCGCGCAGGTCGTGGTTGTCCGCGGTCGGCGGGACGCCCGGGTCGCTGAGCGGGCGGACCGGCGTGACGGCGGTGTCGGACGCGCCGTGACCGTACTGGCCGTCGCCGTTCTGCGCGCCGTACGCGCCGTCGCCGTACTGGCCCCCGTTCTGGCCGGCCGCGTACTGCCCGTTGCCGTTCTGGCCGGTCGTGTGCTGCCCGTCGGCGCCGTGGCCGTCGGTGTACTGCCCGTCGGTGCCGAGGCCGTCGGCGTGCTGTCCGTCGGTCGCGCGGTGGGCGCCGTCCGTCGTGCCGTCGGTCCCGTGCTCGGTGGTGCGGTCGTCGTGGGTACGGCCGGTGAGTCGTTCGGTGATGCGGTCTGTCATGCGGTCGCTCATGCGTCAGCTCCCCTTCGCGTGGTTCCGGGTGAGGGCCCCGGGCAGGTGGGACCGGGTCGTGCCGCCGTCGCTCCCGTGCTGCCCGTGGGAGGTGTCGCGGGCGCCGGTGGTGGAGCCCGTGCGGTGGCCGCGGTCGTGGATCAGTTCGTCGAAGAGCGCGCGGGCCTCGACGAGGGCCTCGCGCAGTTCCTCGGTGGCGGAGCTGCTGTCCGCGGCGCCGCCCGCGGCGGCGAGCGCGGCGCGGTGGATGCGCCGGTAGCCGTTCACGTGGTGCGGGTGGTGGACGGAGAGCGCGGAGACCTGCTCGTCGTAGTCGTTGCCGCCCGGGAAGCCCCGGCCGGCGGCCACCTCGGCGAGCAGGCGGTCGGCCTCGGCCACCGACTCGCGCGGCGACTCGACGAAGCGCTCCTGCGCGGCCGCCCACCGGGTCTCGTACTGCTGGCGCTCGGCCGCCTCCAGCGGTCGCGTGCGCAGCTGACCGTGGCGCTCGACGCGGGCGGAGAGTTCGCGCTCTGCGGCGCCGGTGTCGCCGTCGTGACGGGCGACGGTGCGTTCGTACTCCGGCCCGAATCGCCTGCGCAGGTTCCGGCCGCCGTTGGCGTTGCGGGACTTGGCGAGGAAGGCCGCGATCAGTACGACGGCGGCCACGACGACGATCAGAGCGATGATCACGCCTTTGGACATGGATGCCTTCCGGGGTCGCTCCCGGCCCGCTCTGCACGCGGACCGCTTCGTCCCGTTCGTCTTGCCTCGGCCTCATCGCTCAAACGGCGCTTTCGGGGCGGGGCAGGCGGAAGGGCGCGCTCGCGGAGGTTCCCCGGTGTCGGTCAGGCGGCCCGCCAGTAGCGGTGCGAGGTGGAGCCGCCGGCCCGGCGCGGACGTTCGGCGTCCGATCCGGACAGCTCGCCGTTCAGTTCCTTCACCAGCTGGATCAGGTCCCTGGGCCGGTCGGGTCCCCACCAGTCGCCGAGCAGTTCGGCCATGGACTCCTCGCGCGCCCGGGACAGCCGGTCGGCCACCTCGTGCCCGGCGGGCGTCAGTTCGAGATTGATCCCGCGCCGGACCGCGAGGCCGCGTTCCTCGACCTGCCGTCCGGCCGCCATGATGCGCTCCAGCGGCACCTTGCTGTACTCGGCCAGCACGGCGGGTTCGGTCCATCCGTGGCGCCGGGTGCGCAGCAGCAGCCAGCTCGCCGCGGGCACCAGGTCGTAGCCGGCCCGTTCGGTGATCCCCCGGTAGACGTCGCGTCGTCCCTCGCGGCTGGCGAGCACCGACAGCCCTCGCGCCGCCTCGTCGCGGGAGGAGCGGTACACGGGGTTGCTGGCCAGCGTCTCCGTGCCGTCCGGCGCC
Source organism: Streptomyces sp. NPDC002734 (assembly GCF_040295685.1). Taxonomy (NCBI): domain Bacteria; kingdom Bacillati; phylum Actinomycetota; class Actinomycetes; order Kitasatosporales; family Streptomycetaceae; genus Streptomyces; species Streptomyces sp. NPDC002734. The sequence continues at coordinate 92,832 of NZ_JBEOVU010000020.1, read as the reverse complement.
GTCACCGAACCGCGCAGCGGGTCCTCGCGCAGCGCGAGCGCCAGCAGGAACGCCAGGGCGGCGACCGGGGCGGCGTAGAGGAAGACGTCGGTGATGGCGTCGGAGTAGGCGCCCAGGACCCGGTCGCGCAGCGCGGCGGGCAACGCCCCGATGCCGCGCGGGTCGGCCTTCAGGCTCTCCACGCTCACCCCGGGCGGCAGCGTGACGCCGCTGAAGGCGCTGACCAGTTTGTTCTCGAGGCGTCCGGCGAAGACCGTGCCGAACACCGCCACGCCGAAGGAGGCGCCGATGGAGCGGAAGAAGGTCGCGCCCGAGGTGGCGACGCCGAGGTCCTGGTAGGAGACCGCGTTCTGCACGATGAGCACCAGCACCTGGATGACCAGGCCGAGACCGACACCGAAGACGAAGAAGTACGCGCTCATCACCCAGGTCGAGCTGTTCACGTCCAGCAGGTGCAGCAGGACCAGGCCGAGCGCGGTGATCAGGGTGCCCGCCACCGGGAACGCCTTCCAGCGCCCGGTACGGCTGACCACCTGCCCGGAGGCGGTGGAGGCCAGCAGCAGGCCGACCACCATCGGCAGCATGTGCACGCCGGACATGGTCGGCGAGATGCCGTGCACGACCTGGAGGAAGGTCGGCAGGTAGGTCATCGCCCCGAACATCGCGAAGCCGACGATGAAGCTGATCGCGGCGGTCAGGCTGAAGGTGCGGATCGTGAAGAGCTTCAGCGGCAGCACCGGTTCCTCCGCCCGCCGCTCGACGGCCACGAAGGCGACCGCGAGCACCACGCCCAGTACCGCGAGCGAGACGATCCGCCAGGAGCCCCATGCCCAGGTGGTGCCGCCCAGCGAGGCGACCAGCACCAGGCAGGTGGCGACCGAGGCGATCAGGAGGGTGCCCAGGTAGTCGATGCGGTGCTTCTCCCGCCGGCGCGGGATGTGCATGACGGTGGCGATCACGGCCAGCGCGACGACGCCCAGCGGCAGGTTGACGTAGAAGACCCAGCGCCAGCTCAGGTGCTGGGTGAACAGTCCGCCGAGCAGCGGGCCGAGCACGCTGGTGGCGCCGAAGACGGCGCCGAACAGCCCCTGGTACCGGCCCCGGTCGCGGGGCGGCACGAGGTCGCCGACGATGGCCATGGCCAGCACCATCAGGCCGCCGCCGCCCAGTCCCTGAAGGGCACGGAAGCCGATCAGCTGGGGCATGTTCTGCGCCATCCCGCACAGCGCGGAGCCCACCAGGAAGATCACGATCGCGGTCTCGAAGAGGCGCTTGCGCCCGTACTGGTCGCCCAGCTTGCCCCACAGCGGGGTGGCGGCGGTGGCGGCCAGCATGTAGGCGGTGACCACCCAGGACAGGTGCTCCAGGCCCCCGAGTTCGCTGACGATGGTGGGCAGCGCGGTCGAGACGATGGTCTGGTCGAGCGCGGCCAGCAGCATGCCCAGCAGCAGCGCGCCGATCGACACCATGACGTTGGGCGCCACGTGGCTGGGTTCGTCGGGCACGCCGCCGTGCAGGTGCGGATCCCCGTCGCCGGGCGGGCCGGGCCGGCCGGCGGCGTCCGGAGCGTGCCCCGCGGCCCCGCCGGCGGCCGGGGCGGCCCGCTGCTCGTCCGGCGGTCCCGCACCGGAGCGCGCGTGCCCCGCACGGGCCTGTGCGCCGTCGGTCCTCCGCTGTGCGTCGTCGGCCATGGGTCCTCCCGGGCTCTCGACCTACACATCCATCGTGGCCGGAGTGACCCGTTATGGCCTGTTGAGTCCTCCGGGACGGCCGGGAATTGTGGGGCTGCGTATTCGTGTGGTCTGAAAATCTGCATAATCACGGGAGATTTACAGGGGAGGGGACCGTCGCGTGAACGAGAACCAGGGGAACGACTGCCCCGGGTGCGGTACGCCGCGCCGGGCGGACCGGACCCCGTCCTGCGCCTGCGCGCTGCGGGCCGCCGACGCGCTGCGTGAGGCGCGCGAGCGGGAGACCGCCGAGGCGGAGGACTTCGACCCGCTGCGGGTGAGGCCGTACGTCGGCCTGGGCGGGGCGTCCGGCGGATCGTCCGGTACGGCGCCGGGCGAGGAGCCGCGGGTGATCCAGGGGGAGATCGTCGCCGCCCGGGACTCCGAGGTGACCCTCGCGGGCCCCCTGCCGCCCGAGCAGCCGGGGCCGGGGGCCGGCCACGGCCCGCACGAGACCCACACCGCCCCGCAGGGCCCGGACGGCCACCCGCCGCACGGAGCGCTCGGCGTGGCGGCCGCCTCCGGCCCCGGGCCCGCGTACGCCGGGGCGGAGCCGCCGGAGGCCGCCGGGACACTGGACACGGAACCGGGGGCCGGGCAGGACGCCGCGGCGCGCGGCGCGCACCGCCGCCGCCGGACGCCCAAGCGGCGGGTCGCCATGGTGACGGCGGGGTCCGTGGTGGGCGTGGGCGCGGTGATCGCCGGCGTCACCAGCGGGCTTTTCTCGTACCAGGTGCCGTCCCGCACGACCTCGATGCCGCAACGCGCGAGCGTGCCGGACGTGGACCCGACCCAGGACGACGCCGATGCGACGGCCGAGGGCACACCGGCGGCCGCGGCGACGCGGAGCGGCTCGCCCTCCCCGTCACCGAGCACCTCGGCCGAGGCCTCGGCCGACCCGTCGCGTTCCACGGACGCCTCGCGGTCCCCCGAGCCGGAACGTTCCAGCACCTCGGCCTCCCGGCCCGCCGACGGCACGGAGAGCGGCACCACGCTGGTCTCCGGCTCACTGGGCCCCGGCGACAGCGGCCCGGAGGTGGTGGAGCTCCAGCGCCGCCTCGCGGAACTGTGGCTCTACAGCGGCCGGGCGGACGGGCGCTACGACGACCAGGTGCGCAACGCGGTCAGCGCCTTCCAGTACATCAACGGCATCAAGGACGACGAGCACGGCGTCTACGGTGCGGCCACCCGGGCCGCCCTGGAGGCCATCACCGAGGGCGACGGCGACAACGGCGGCCGCCGTGACGGACAGCGGGACGACGACGGACAGCGCGACGACGGCTCCCGGTGGGGCCGCTGACCCGCCGGTACCCGGCGGGGAACCGCCGACCCGCCGGAGACGGCGCCAGCGGCGCGGACATGGATAACCGGGCCCGGCCGGCGGGCGGTGGTGGGCCGGGCCCGGTTGGTCGATCGGCAGCGCCCGTCATGGGCCTGCCCGTTCGCCGCGACGACGGCGGCACACGGCCCGCGTCGCGGGCTTCCGCGGTGCCGCGCGTCACGTGGTCGCGCGTCACGTGGTCCTGCGCGCCGTCACGCCGTGCGCGGCGTCACGTGGTTCTTCGCGCTGTCACGCCTTGCGCGGCAGCACGTGATTCTCGTGCGGTCACGCGGTTTTCTTAGGTCCTGCGGTCTCTCGCGGTCGGACGGCCTTCGCCGGTCGTCCGGGCTTTCGCGGTCGGCCCGGGGGCGGCGTCAGTCCTGCTCCGCCCTGACCAGGACCGAACCGTCGCCCGCGTGTGACACCCGGATCGCCCGCAGGTCGGGCACGACCACGTCCGGCGCGTACGCGCGGGCCCGCGGACCGATCCCGACCACCCGCATGCCGGCGGCCTTGCCCGCGGCGATCCCGGCCTCGGAGTCCTCGAAGACGAGGCAGTCCTCCGGCGCGATCCCCAGCTCCGCGGCCGCCTTCAGGAAGCCCTCCGGATCCGGCTTGGAGACGGCGACGTCCTCAGCGGTGACCTTGATCTCCGGCGCCGTGAGCCCGGCCGCCGCCATGCGCGCGGTGGACAGCCCCACGTCGGCCGAGGTGACCAGGGCGTGCGGGACGTCCCGCAGCGAGGCCAGGAACTCGGGGGCGCCCGGCACGGCCACCACACCGTCGGTGTCGGCGGTCTCCTCGGCCAGCAGCCGGGTGTTGTCGGCGTAGTTCTCCGACATCGGGCGGTCGGGGAGCATCAGCGCCATCGTGGAGTACCCCTGGCGGCCGTGCGCCACCTTCATCACGAGGTCGCCGTCCAGCTCGTGGCTCGCCGCCCAGCGGCGCCAGACGCGCTCGACCGCGGCGTCGGAGTTGACGAGGGTCCCGTCCATGTCGAGCAGCAGGGCGCGTACGGACAGTTCTACGGCGGCACCCATGCGGCACGGCTCCAGACACGAGGGAGAAAAACCAAGGTGGCCCCGCCCGCCGGTCAGGGGGTGACGAGCGGGAACCACTTTGTTCCTCAACGATACAAAACCGTGGCGCTCCACGCCAGCCGGGGGTCCACGATGTGGACACGCCAACCCTCGGCTCAGCCGGTCACGGCCTCCCACAGGCTCCACAGACCCAGGCCCAGCATGACCACGGCGGCGATCTTGGTGATCAGCTCCAGCGGGACCTTCTTCATCAGCGCCTTGCCGCCGAGGATGCCGATCGCGGCCACCGACCACAGCGCCAGCACGGCCCCGAGACCCACCGACAGCGGGTCGTCGTACCGGGCCGCCATGTTGGCCGTCATGATCTGCGTGAGGTCACCGAACTCGGCGACCAGGATGAGCATGAAGCCGGCCCCGGAGACCTTCCAGAACGACTGGTTCTCCGGCTTGCGGACCTCCTCCTCGTCCTCGCCCTTCTTGAACAGCAGCACCGCCGCGCCGCCGAGGAAGAGCACACCGGTGATCGCGTGCACGATCTGCTGCGGCAGCAGCGTCAGCACGCTGCCCGCCGCCACGGCGAGCACCACGTGCACCAGGAAGGCCGCCGCGACGCCGGCGAAGACGTAGGAGGCGCGGTAACGCGTCCCGAGCACCAGACCGGCCAGAGCGGTCTTGTCGGGGAGCTCCGCGAGAAAGACGACGCCGAAGACGAGCGCCGTCACACCAATGCTGATCACAGTTCCTCAATCGGTCGGGCCACCCCGCCGAGAGCTTGCGCGATCGCGAACACCTCGGCACGGCAGCACACACGGATGTACACGGGTATGCACTGCTTGCCGAAGGTCTCGCCGGCCGTTCCGGTTCTCACCGGTCCACGGCCTCCGGGCGCCGGCTCAGCGAGCTGAGCAGTATGTCGACGGTCCCGGCGTAGGGCTACTCCCCTTCCGCTGCGCCCATCGTACGTGAACGTGCGGTGTGAACATCCGGGCGAACCCGCCGGAACCGCCTCCGGCCTCTTGTCGTGGCATGTACGCGTCGCTAACTTCTCACCGGCTGCTCATCCGCCGGCAACGTCACGCGAAGAGCATGCCGTCCGTCCGCGTTTCGCATCCCCACCACTCGAGGGACTCCGCATGCCCAAGTTCTACGCGCGTCACGGCCGCCGGTTCGGCATAGTCACGGCGCTGGCCGGGCTTCTCGCCTCGCTGGGCCTCTTCACCGCCCCGAGCGCCTCCGCCGCCCTCCCCACGCCCGTCAGCGCCGCCACCGCCCGCAGCTACCTCGCCGCCCTCCCGGTCCAGACCGAGGTCCGCACCGGCTACAGCCGCGACCTCTTCCCGCACTGGATCACCATCAGCGGCGCCTGCAACACCCGCGAGACCGTCCTCAAGCGCGACGGCTCGGGCGTCGTCACCGACTCGGCCTGCGCCGCCACCAGCGGCAGCTGGTACTCGCCCTACGACGGCGCCACCTGGAGCCTCGCCTCCGACGTCGACATCGACCACATGGTGCCGCTGGCCGAGGCCTGGGACTCCGGCGCCCGCAACTGGACCACCGCGCAGCGCCAGGCGTTCGCCAACGACCTCACCCGCCCGCAGCTGATCGCGGTCACCGACAACGTGAACCAGGCGAAGGGCGACCAGGACCCCGGCACCTGGATGCCGTCCCGCACCGCGTACCGCTGCACCTACGTGCGCGCCTGGGTGCAGGTGAAGTACTACTACGACCTCTCGGTGGACTCCGCCGAGAAGAGCGCCCTCACCAGCTACCTGGCGAGCTGCTGACCCACCACCCGGCCGACGCCGTCGAGCGTCGACCACCGGCCTTGGGCACCTCGACCCGCCTGCGGCCACCGGCCCTCCGGGTGCCGAACCGGCTCGGCGCGTCCCTCCCTCCTGGCGGTTGACGCGCCGGGCCGTCTCCCGCCCGGCCCCGGCGCCCCGGTCGCGGTTCCGCCTTCACTCTCCCCGGTGACCTGGCGGGCCACGGCCGGGGCGCGGCTCCTCGGTCCGATCACACTGACGTCGATCGGCCCACTCCGAGGAGCCCCCCATGCCCCAGCCCCCGCACGACGCGGACTCCGCGTCGATCCCGGCACCGGCCACCATGTCCGGTTCCGTCACCGATGCCTCGCCCTCCCGGGCGGCCACCGTTCCCCCGCCGTGCACCCGGACCCCCGGTGAGCCGGCGACGGCCACCGCACCCGCTGCCGCAGCCGCAGCCGCAGCCGCAGCCACGGCTCCGGTTGCGGCAGCGCCTGAACCGGAAGCCTCGGCCGCCGCCGGGGTGACGCCCGGGGCGACCTGTGCCGTCGAGCCCGCCCCGGACCCCGACCCCGGCTCCGGGTCCGGGTCCGCGCCGGGGCCGGGATCCGGGTCGGCAGGCGCCACTCAGCCTCCTGGGACTGCCCCCGAGGCATCCGTCGCCGCAGGTCCCGCCACCGACCCCGTGGCCGTCGCCGCCGTGCCTGCCACGCCCGGCGCGGCCGGCGCGTCCACCGCGTCCACCGCGTCCACCGCGTCCACCGCGTCCACCGGCGGCACGTTCGCCTCGCTCGCCGTCGTGGTGGACCAGGGGACCGCTGCCGCCCGTCGCCACGTGCTCGCTCTCTTCCGCGTCGTGACCGGTCTCCTCTTCGCCTGCCACGGGGCCGCGTCCCTGTTCGGCGTCCTCGGCGGAGCCCACGGCACCGGCGGTACCGTCCCGGCCGGCGCCTGGCCGGGGTGGTACGCCGCCGTCATCCAACTGGTCGGCGGCAGCCTCGTCCTGCTCGGGCTCGGCACCCGTACCGCCGCCCTGATCTGCTCCGGCTCGATGGCCTACGCGTACTTCGGCGTCCACCAGGCCCGCGGGCTGTGGCCCCTGGAGAACGGCGGTGAACCGGCCACCCTCTTCTGCTGGTCGTTCCTCCTTCTGGCCGTGTCCGGCCCGGGCGCCCTGTCGCTGGGCGCCCTGACCGGCCGTCGGTTCAGCGCGCGGTCGTCCAGCCGAACGGCACCGTGAAGCAACCCACCCTGGCTCCGGAGGAACCCGGCTTGTCGTGGATCACCACGGAGGACGCGCCGCCCTTGCGGAAGCCCCAGTCGTGGTGGGCCGTCGCCTTGCCGGAGCCCTTGCCGTCCGCCGTGAAGTCCAGCCAGACCTCGTTGCGGGGGTTCACCGCGGACGGGTCGGTGGACGGCCGGTGCTGGTAGTGCCCGCCCGCCGCGGCCGGGTCGGCGGCACACGGCTTGGTGTGCACGTGGACCCCGTAGGTGTGACCGGCCTTCAGCCCCTTGGCCCGCAGGGTCACCGTGGTCGCCCCGTCGACCGCCGTCCGCTGGCCGACCTCCACCCAGGAGCCGACCGGCACCAGCTTCTTGTCGTAGGTGAACGCCGTCGTCGCCTTCTTCTTCCCGGCGAACACTCCGTCGGTCGTCATCGTGTATCCCGGCCGACCGCTCTTCCCGTGCTGCCCGCCGTCGTCGGCGACGGCCACCCCGCCTGCTCCCAGTACGGCCGCCGCCGCGACCCCCGCGCACACTCCGACCCAAGCCGCCATCTCTGCCGCTCCTCGCTGTCGTCACTGCTCACCGTCGGTCTGCACCTCCGTTGATACGTGAGGCGGCCGCGCCGCGCTCGTCGGGCACCGGCACAAGGAGGAACGTGATCTTGCGGGCATACGTGCCCCTCATGCACGCCAATCACCTGATCGGCGTAGTCTTTGCCAGTTGTCCGCCATCGGCCGCCCTTGCCGCCCCCTGCGACGCCGCGGCCCGGCACCAGCCGGGAGAGAGGTCCGGGAGGAAGCCGTGTGGGAGAGTGCCGGAACGCTGGCCACCAGTCCGTGGATCTACGGGCTGATCGCGGCCTCCATCCTGCTCGACGTCTTCCTGCCGGTTCTGCCCAGCGGCATCCTGGTCGCCGCTGCGGCCACCGCTGCCGCTGCCGAGACCGGCGCGGCCGCCGTGGGTGCCGACGGGGTGGACGGAGCCGCCGCGGCCACCGCCCTTCCCGATCTCCTGGTCCTGCTCGTCTGCGCGGCGACCGCCTCGGTCCTCGGTGATCTGGCCGCGTTCCGGGTGGGCCTGCGCGGCGGGCGGCGGCTGGACCAAGTGATGGCCCGTTCACGCCGGCTGCGCACCGCGCAGGCCCGCCTGGGCGCCGCCTTGGCGCGCGGCGGCGGCGCGCTCGTCCTGGTGGCCCGCTTCGCCCCCGCGGGCCGTTCGGTGGTCAGTTTCGGCGCGGGCGTGGCGCAGCGACGGGTGGGCGAGTTCCTGCCCTGGTCGGTGCTGGCCGGGATCAGCTGGGCGGGCTACAGCGTGGCCCTCGGTTACTTCGGCGGCGAGTGGCTGGGCGCGGGCTGGCTGGCCACGGCGGTGTCGGTGCTCGCCCTGTTCCTGGCCGGCTCGGCCGCCGCGCTCCTGCTGCGCCGTCCGGTGCCCGAGGCGGGCGGCGCGGCCCCCGCCGGTCCCACCTGGGGACGTCCGCACGGCACGTGAGGGGCGCGGCCCCTACCGCCCGGCCCGTGCCGGACACGCCCCCGCCCCTGCCGGCTGAGGCCGGCAGGGGCGGGGGTCAGGTCGGTCGAGGTCAGCGGCGACCGTGGTGGCGGCCGTCGTAGCGGTCGCGGTCGTAGCGGTCACGGTCGTAACGGTCGCGGTCGTAGCGGTCGCGGTCGCGGTCGTAGCGGTGGTCACGGCCGTGGTGCCGGTGGTCGCGGCAACGCTCGCCACGCCAGTGGTGACGGCCGTGGTCGCGGTGGTTGTGACAACGGCGGTCGCGGCAACGGTCTCCACGCCAGTGGTCGTGACCGTTGTGCCGGTGGCAGTGCCGGTCCGCGCTGACGCTCTGCGTGGCCGAGGCGGTGGCCGCGGCCGAGGTCGCCGGCGCGGCCGACGCGGTGCCCGCGCCCAGACCCGCGACGAGCGCCAGGGTGGCGACTGTGGTAGCGGCGAATTGGCGGATGCGCATGATCCCCTCCATGGACGGCGTGACGCGGCGCACCCCAAGCGATTGCCCGGAAGGTACGTTTCCGCGTCCCGATGGACTTGCACCTCCGTTGTACGCACCGCATTGGCCCGGTTGCTGCATTATGCGAGGTCTGTCCCCCATTCGGCCCAGCGCACGGAGTCCGCCCACCGCGCGCAGGCGTACGGCGGACCCGACGAGCCACGAACCCCTGCGGGCGCCGGCCCGACGTGGCCGACGGGTGTGCCGAGCCGGCGGGCCCACCGGACGGCCCCACCCCGGCCGGACCCGCACCGGACGACCAGCCACGCCCCGGGCCGGGCCCGCGCCGGACGGGCGAACCGCGACCTGGCCAGGCCCGCCGGACAACCGGCGTCACCTCGGCCACGCCCACAGGACAACCGATCCCGCCCCGCCCGAGCGCACAGAACGACCAGCCTCACCCGGACTCGGGCCCGGCCGACGACCCGCCCGGCCGACCTTCCCGGCGGACGGCATGCCGACCCCGGCGAACGGCAGCGCGGGTGGGGCAGCCCTGGCCAACGGCAGCCCCGCTGCCGACGGGAGAAACGCCTACGCGGTCGGGGCCGGAGCCTTGCTCCCTCTCACCTCCAGGTGGGCGAGCAACTCGGCCGTGGCCTCGGCGACGGCGTCCACCGCCGCGTCGAACACCTCGCGGTTGTGGGCAGCGGGCGCCCGGAACCCCGAGACCTTCCGCACGTACTGCAGCGCGGCGGCCCTGATCTCTTCCTCCGTGGCCTCGCCCGGCAACACGGGCGGACGGAGCGTCTTGATGCTGCGGCACATACGTCAAGTGTCGCGCGGACCGCCCACCGCGGAAGCGTTTCCGCGCAGACGGGGACGCTCGGACGCGGGCCCCCGGCCATCCTCCGCCGTCAGGGCCGTCGCGCCACGAACACCAGCTCCCGCCCCGGCCGGTCGGGCGCGTCCCGCACGTCCTCCAGCACGAAACCGTGGTCGGCGAGGTCCCGCTCCACCTCGTCACGCTCCCGGAAGCGGAGTGTCGAGTCCGAGGTCAGCACCGCCCCGTCGGCGACGAAGACGTAGGTCCCGCGGAAGGTGACCAGCGGCAGGCTCACCTCGACCAGATCGAACCAGGTCTCGACCGCGCCCACCCCCTCGACCTCCGTCACTGCCCACGACGCCTCCCGGGTCCACCCCTCCCAGGCGCGCCGCGCCGGGTCACGGGTCTCGAACACCAGCCGTCCGCCCGGCCGGAGAGCCGCGTGGGCCCCTCGCAGCGTCCCGGCCCACATCTCGGGGTCGACGATCGCCTGGGCCACGTTCGCCGTCATCGTCGCGAGGTCCACCCGCAGCGGCGGCAGATCCGTCGCGTCGCCGTGGATCCACCGGACCCGCCCGGCCGCCGGCTTGGCCCGGGCGACGTCGAGGGACGCGCCGGCGGGATCGACGCCGGTCACCTCCACCCCCCGGTCGGCCAGCAGGAGCGCGAAGACACCCGTTCCGCAGCCGATGTCCAGAACCCGGCGGGCCCCGAACTCCTCCGCCATCCGCAGGTACGCGTCGAGATCACCGCGGTCGGGGTCGAGCGGATCGTAGAGCGCGGCGAGCCGTGGATGCCTGAATCCTTCGTCCGTCATGCCGCGCAACCTAGACCCGGCCGTCGTGAGCCACCAGGGACTTTTCGCCGACGCCCGATCAAACGTCGACAACGAGGGACACCCGTTCGAGGGAAACCGACGGGTCGAACTCGCTTCAAGAAATCGAACAGGCGTAGCATTGTCGATGTGGCCAAGACCTACGACTTCCCGAGCGACCTGCTCGACGGTCAGGCGGAGTTGCATCAGGTCAGGGCCGAGCTCTCGGCCCTCCTGAAGCGTCTTCCCTGGTCCGTCGCGCCCCACGACGGTTTCAGCGACGACAACGGCTGGCGCAAGGTCGAGCGCCCTGCCTCCCCCGGGTGGTCGCCGGACGAACAGGCCTACGTCGAGAAGCTGCGCCGCCGCGAGCACGAGCTGGCGGTGTTCGTGACCACCCACCCCTTCTGGCAGGACGTCCAGGGCGCCGACGCCGTCGAGGCGCGCTCGGGCGTGAAACACGCCACGGCCCGGCCCGACGACGCCTGACACCACCGCCGCCACCGGCGCGGGCACCAGCTGGCGCCACCCTTCGGACCCGCTCCCGCCCAGGCCCCGTGCCTACCGCTCGGCCCGGCGCTGGGAACGACGGTTCGGAAGGGAGGCGTACGAACGCGAGGGGCCCGCAGACGGGAGGCCGCGGGCGAGGCGGCGGACGGCCGCCGGTGACCGTCGGCGGCAACCGGTCACCGGACAGGACGCCTTACGCGACGGCCAGTTGGGGATATCTCCGCGCGGAGGAGGAAGAGGGAGGCTACGTCCACCCACCCGCAAGAGGGGACCTCCGCAGATGAGCAGTCTCACCACCAAGGCGTTCTGGAAGGCCACCGCCGAGCGCGCGGTCCGCACCTTCGCCCAGGGCACCCTCGGCGCGATCAGCGCCGACGGCATCGGCATCCTGGACGTCGACTGGGGCGAGGCCTTCGGCATCGGCGGGCTCGCCGCCGTCCTGGCGGTCCTCACCGCGATAGCGGCCAGTGGGAGCGGGACCGAGGGCCCCGGCATCACCGAGACCGTCGTCACCGCGGCCTCGACCGCCGCCCGTGCCGACCGCGCGGCCGCCCCGCCCGCCGGCCCGACGACGCGGTGACCGCTCGGCCGGGACGACCGACGTGACCGGACCACCGAGGTGGCTAGTAGCGGCCGGTGATTCCCCGCGCGGCGAGGACGTCCTTCGCGCCCGGGATCATGTGCTCCAGGGCGCGCACACCGGTGAACACCTTGAGGTTCGGCAGCAGGTCCAGGTCCTCCAGCGACCGCACGTTGAACAGGTCGTCCTCGCCGTCCCACACCGGGGCACACTCCATATAGACCTGATGCCCGCCGTCGAAGGTCAACTCTTCGACCGTGGCCAGCAGTTCCGCCGGTATCTCCAGGGCCTCGAAGTAGGCCCTGGCCTCGTCGAAGACCTGGTACTCCAGGTCGTGCTCCTCGGCGTAGTCGTGCAGGTCCTCCACGCCTCGCTCCGCCATGAGCCGGCGCAGGCTGAACGCCGGGACGAGGGTCTTGTCCCAGTACATGAGCTTCTCGACGACGAGGAGCTTGAAGTTGAAGTCGCGGAAGGCGGTCATGCCCCAGATATAGCAGCGCGGTACGACAGCGCAGACGGGTCGTCCGTGCCGGCGGGACACTTCATTGGCCGCAGCAGCGCAGGGTGACGCGGGCCTCGGACCCGGTGTCGTCGCCCCCGGCGCGGACCGCATCACGGCGTACCCCCGCCACCGTCACCGCCTCCCCCGGCGCCGTCGCCACCTCCCCCGGCGCCGTCGCCACCTCCCCCGGCATCACCACCGCCCCCACCGCCGGAGGCCGGGGACCGTACGCGGCGCGCCGCCCAGAACGCCAGCAGCCCCGCGCCGTACATGATCACGCCCAGCAGGGGGACGCCCGCGGGCCCCGCGCCCTGGAAGCCGTCCACGGTGAGCCGGAAGATCCCGAAGCAGGTCGCCGCGGTACCGGCCAGCACCAGGGCCACGGCGGACCCCTTCGCCGGAAGGGCGCCGTCCTCGGAGGGGCCCTTGCGGCGGCGGGGGCGCTCCACGGGAGCGAACACCGCGACCAGCACCGCGAGCAGCACGGCGCACGCCGCCACCCACACCGGCCGCCAGGCGAACCAGCGCCCCGAGCCGATCTCCGGCTGCGGCATGACGCCGGTCGGGTAGAGCGCCAGCGCCGCCACGAGCACCGGGACCATGTGCCACAGGAACAACGTCATGATCACCCCGTTGACGGCGATCACCACCATCCAGACGCGCCTGCGGTCCAGCCAGGGACGCACGAAGCCGGCGAGCAGCAGGGCCAGGCCGGTCTGCGCCACGGAGAGGGCGAGCAGCGCGACCGTCGGCGGCGAGGTGTTCTGGATCCGGGCCCCTGGTACGCCGACCATGCTGACCGGATACGGCCCGGCCGTCGTCAGCACGACCAGTGCCGCCGATCCGCCGAGGAACAACAGCCAGGGGCGGGCCCGGGTACGGGTCAGGGTGCCGTCCTGCCACGCGAAGCCGAGCTGGGGAAGGACCAGCCAGACGACCAGGAAGTTGGCCACCCCCAGGTAGCCGACGCCCGTGCTCAGCCGCAGGGCGTCGAAGCAGCCGGCGATCACGGCGAGGGCCGCGGGGACCATCAGGCCCCAGCGCCGGTGGGCGGCCAGCATCGCGGGCGTGAGGGCCACGATCATCAGGTACACCGCGAGGAACCACAACGAGATGGCCACCACCCAGGCGGCGAGCCGCACCAGGTCCGGATCGACGCCGGCCAGCCGGGCCACCGCGGCGGCCACCACGCCGATCGCCACGAACAGCGTGGTGGGCCGCAGCAGCCGGTCCGCCCGCGATCCCATCCAGTCCGCGTAGCCCTCCCCCCTTCTGCGGGCCGAGCGCCAGGAGGCCGCGTTGGCGTAGCCGCCGACCAGGAAGAAGAGGCCCATCACCTGGAACAGCCAGGTGAGCCACCGCGTCCAGGGCAGCACCGCGAGCACGTGCTCCCCGCCCAGCCGGCCGTCGCGGAAGGTGATCATCACCGCCAGCCAGTGGCCGATCACCACCGTGACGATGGCGGACGCCCGCAGGAGGTCGACGTAGCGGTCGCGACGCGCGGGGGTGGCGTCGGCGAGTTCCCCGATCCGCACCCGGTCCTCCTCTCCGCCCGTGGTACCGGCATCCTCCGGTCGTTCGGCGTACCGTGCATCACGAGGGCGGTCCGCCGTCCACGAACGCGGGTCCCCGTGCCGTGCCCGACGTGGCGGTCAGCCGTATCGGCACGAATCCGCCCGAATGGTGTGTAACGGCCATGTGGCGGAGACTGCTGACATGCGCGAGTACGAGATGCCTTCCGCCGTCCGGATTCCGCCGCAGGACCAGTTGGCCACCGCGGTCTTCCGGGACGACCGTCCGGAGCGCGTCCTCTTCGACCGGCCGCGGCCGGGCGGAGGGTGGGAGGCGGTGACCGCCGAGCGGTTCGCCGCCGACGTGCGCGCCCTCGCCGCGGGGTTCGTCGCCGCCGGGATCCAGCCCGGTGAGCGGGTCGCCCTGCTGGCGGCGACCAGCTACGAGTGGACGGTGACGGACTACGCCCTGTGGACGGTCGGTGCGGTGCCGGTCCCGGTCTACGACACCTCCTCGCCCGAGCAGATCCAATGGGTGCTCGAGAACTCCGAGGCGGTCGCGACGATCGTCGGGACGGCGGAGCACCGCAGGCGTCTGGAGGCCGTCGACGCGGCTCTTCCCGGCCTTGACCGGGTGTGGCAGATCGACGCGGGGGACCTCTCGCGGCTGCGGCAGGTGGGCGCCGCCGTGTCGCAGGCGCAGGTCGACGAACGCCGCCGCGCGGTTCGCGCGGACGACACCGCCACCATCATCTACACCTCCGGCACCACCGGCAGGCCCAAGGGGTGCGTGCTCACCCACGCCAACCTGCTCTACGACGCCCGCGCCGCGATCGTGGCGCTGCGGGAGGTCTTCGGCGAGAACGCCTCGACCGTGCTGTTCCTCCCCCTGGCGCACGTGTTCGCCCGGGTGATCCAGGTGGCCTGCGTGGAGCACGGCGTCCGGCTGGCCCACACCGCCGACCTCGACCGTCTCCCCGACCACTTCGCCGTCCTGCGGCCGACGTTCATCCTGTCGGTGCCCCGGGTGCTGGAGAAGGTGTACGGCCGTGCCCAGCAGCGCGCGCAGGCGCAGGGGCGGGGGCGGGTCTTCGCACAGGCCGAGAAGGTCGCCGTCCGCTACAGCCGGCGGCTCGAGCACGGGGGGCGCCCCGGCCTGGGGCTCCGTCTCGCCCACGCGCTGTTCGACCGGCTCGTCTACCGGAAGCTGAGGGCGGGGCTCGGCGGCCGTGTCACCCATGCCATCAGCGGCGGCGCACCCCTCGGGACCCGGCTGGGCCACTTCTTCCGCGGCGTCGGCGTGACGGTGCTCGAGGGCTACGGGCTGACCGAGACCAGCGCCGCCGCCACCGTCAACCAGCCCACCGCGGTCAGGATCGGTTCGGTGGGCAGGCCGTTGCCTGGGGTCACGGTCCGGATCGCCGAGGACGGCGAGATCCTGCTGCGCGGCCCGGTGGTGTTCCCCGGCTACTGGCGCAACGAGGCGGTCACCAAGGAGACCCTGGGACCGGGCGGGTGGCTGCACACCGGCGACGTCGGCTCCCTGGACGACGACGGTTTCCTGACCATCTCGGGCCGTAAGAAGGAGATCATCGTCACCGCCGGCGGCAAGAACGTCCTGCCCGCCGAGCTGGAGGACCGTCTGCGGGCCCATCCGCTGGTCAGCCAGGCGGTGCCGGTCGGCGACGAGCGGCCGTACATCGCCGGACTGATCACGCTCGACGAGGAGGGTCTGACGGCCTGGAAGAAGAGCGCCGGCAAGTCCGCCAAGGCCACCCCCGCCCAGCTCCGCGACGACCCCGACCTGCTGGCCCAGCTTCAGGCCGTGGTGGACGAGGCCAACGCGTCCCTCAGCCCCGCCGAGCGGATGCGCAGGTTCAGGGTGCTGCCCGACGACCTCACGGAGGCCGACGGCTACCTCACCCCGACCCTCAAGGTCCGCCGGGCCCGGGTGCTCCAGGACTTCGCGACGGAGATCGACGCCCTGTACGGCTCGTGACGTCCCCACCCCGCCGGGAGCGCGGCGCCGCCGGCGGTCCCGGGGCCCTGGACCGGCTGGTCGACGCGACCCCCGACCGGCGCGACCGGGTCGTCGACGCCGCACGGGTGCTCAGCATCGTGATCGTCACGCTGTGGCACTGGACCCTGTCGGTCACCCACCGCACCGCCGACGGCTCCCTCGTCATGCCCAACCCGGTCGACGCGATTCCCGGCGGCTGGCTGCTGACCTGGGTGCTGCAGATCATGCCGGTGTTCTTCCTGGTCGGCGGCTACGCGAACCTCGCCGGCTGGGAGAGCCACCGGCGTGCCGGCGGGTCCGCCGGGCGCTTCGTCGCCGACCGGCTCCGCCGCCTGTCGGTCCCCACCGCCGTGTGGGCGGGGGTATGGCTGGTGGGCGAGCTGGTCGCGGCGGCACTGCCCGGACCGCACCGCTGGATGTGGCAGTGGTTCCCCGGCTACCTGACGCCCCTGTGGTTCCTCGCCGTGTACAGCCTGCTGATCGTCGCGGTGCCGGTCACCGCGACGCTGCACGCCCGCCACCCCGCAGGCGCCCTGGCGGCGCCGGCGGCGCTGATCGCCCTCGGCAGCGTCCTGGGCCGGGGGCTCGACCTGGCCTGGGCCGAATGGGTGACCCTGGCGCTGGTGTGGCTGTTCTGCCACCAGCTCGGCTACGTCTGGCGCACCTGGCGGCTCGGCCGGCGGCCCACGGCGCAGCGGCTGGCGGTCACCGGGACCGGCCTGCTGGCCCTGGTCGTCCTCACGATGTTCGCCGGCTATCCCCGCTCGATGGTCGGGGCGGTCGGCGACGCCGAGTCGAACATCTTCCCCACCACCGCGGCCATCGCGGCGCTCGCCGTCTTCCAGCTCGGTCTGCTGGCGCTGGTCACGCCGGCCGCCACGCGTCTGCTGCGCCGGCGGGCGGTGTGGAAACCGGTGGTGGCCGTCAACGCGGTGGCGATCACCGTCTTCCTGTGGCACATGACCGCCTGGCTCGCCGCGCTGTGGGTCTGGGAACGCCTGGGCCACACGCTGCTGCCCGAGCCCACCGCCGCCTGGTGGGCCCAACGCTGGTACTGGCTGCTGGGGCCCCTGATCGCCCTCCTCCCGCTGATCGCCGTGTTCGCCCCGGTCGAGATCCGCACGCGCGGCTCCTCGCGGAAGTCCGGGCGGCGACGGTGAACACCCCCTGGGCCGTGCGCCGGATCCGCCGCCACCGACGACGCCACGCCCTCGGCGCAGTCGCCGCCGACTGCGTGACGGTTGGCCACGCCCCGGGCGATGCCCTCGCCGAACCCGTGACGGTGCGCCACGGAATGCCTCCGCCACCCGGCGCGGATCCGGCAACCGGACCGTCCTGACCTCCCGCGCCCCCGGGCGCCTCCCCTGGAGCGAACTGGCCATGGCAGAGAACATCGCATCCCCCACGAACGCTCTCGGCGACGACGAGTTGCGCGCCCTCGACGCCCACTGGCGGGCCGCCAACTATCTGTCAGCGGGCCAGATCTACCTGCTGTCCAACCCGCTGCTGACCGAGCCGCTGAGCACCGAGCACGTCAAGCCGAGGCTGCTGGGCCACTGGGGCACCTCGCCCGGCCTGAATCTCGTGTACACCCACCTGAACCGGGTGATCAAGACTCGCGGGGCGGACGTCCTGGCCATCTGGGGGCCCGGGCACGGCGGGCCCTCCGTCGTCGCCAACTCCTGGCTCGAGGGCAGCTACACCGAGGTCTATCCGGACGTCACACGGGACCTGGCCGGCATGCGGCGGATGTTCCGCCAGTTCTCCTTCCCCGGCGGTGTGCCCAGTCACGTCGCTCCGGAGTTCCCCGGGTCCGTCCACGAGGGCGGCGAACTCGGCTACTGCCTGGCACACGCCTACGGCGCCGCGTTCGACAACCCCGCTCTGGTGGTCGCCTGCGTGATCGGCGACGGCGAGGCGGAGACCGGCCCGCTCGCCGCCTCCTGGCACTCCAACAAGTTCCTCGACCCCGTCCACGACGGCGCCGTGCTGCCGATCGTCCACCTCAACGGCTACAAGATCGCCAACCCGACGGTCCTGGCCCGCCTCCCCCGGGCGGAACTCGACGCGCTGATGCGAGGCTACGGTCACGAGCCGATCCACATGTCCGGCAGCGACCCGGCCGAGGTGCACCGTGCCATGGCGGCCGCGCTCGACCTGGCCTTCGACCGCATCGCCGAGTTCCAGCGGGCCGCCCGCGAGGAGGGTGCGCGCGAGCGCCCGCGCTGGCCGGTGATCGTGCTGCGGACGCCCAAGGGCTGGACGGGCCCCCGCGAGGTCGACGGCGTGCCCGTGGAGGACACCTGGCGCTCCCACCAGGTCCCGCTCTCCGGGGTACGCGACAACCCGGAGCACCTGCGCATGCTGGAGGAGTGGCTGCGCTCCTACCGCCCCGAGGAGCTCTTCGCCCCCGACGGACACCCGCTGCCGCACGTCCTGGCCTGCGTCCCCGAGGGAAGCAGGCGGCTGGGCGCCACCCCGCACGCCAACGGCGGCCTGATGCTGCGCGAACTCCCCCTCCCCGCACCGGAGGACTTCGCCGTCCCCGTCGAACGTCCGGGCGCCACGCTCCACGAACCCACCCGCGTCCTCGGCGCCTACGTCGAGGAGGTCATGGCCCGCACCTCCGCCCGCCGGGACTTCCGCCTGGTGGGCCCCGACGAGACCGCCTCGAACCGGCTCGACGCGGTGTACGGCGCCACCGGCAAGGCCTGGCAGGCCGAGACCCTCGGCGTGGACGAACACCTCGACCCGCACGGCAGGGTGCTGGAGATCCTGTCCGAACAGCTCTGCCAGGGCTGGCTCGAGGGATACCTGCTCACCGGACGGCACGGCCTGTTCTCCTGCTACGAGGCCTTCGTCCACATCGTCGACTCCATGGTCAACCAGCACATCAAGTGGCTCCGCACCGCGCGCGGCCTGACCTGGCGCGCGCCGGTCGCCTCCCTCAACTACCTGCTCACCTCGCACGTGTGGCGGCAGGAGCACAACGGCTTCTCTCACCAGGACCCCGGCTTCGTCGACCACGTCCTCAACAAGAGCCCCGAGGTGGTCCGCATCTACCTGCCGCCGGACACCAACACGCTGCTGTGCGTCTCGGACACGGTGCTGCGCAGCCGGGACCTCGTCAACGTCGTGGTGGTCGGCAAGCAGCCCTGCTTCGACTGGCTCCCCCTCGACCGGGCCGAGGCCCACTGCGCGCGGGGCGCCGGCATCTGGGAGTGGGCGAGCACCGACGACGACGGGGATCCCAACGTGGTCCTCGCCTGCGCCGGCGACGTGCCCACCCTGGAGGTGCTGGCCGCGGCCAAGCTGCTCAGGACCCACCTGCCCGACCTCAAGGTGCGGGTGGTGAACGTGGTCGACCTGACCCGGCTGCTGTCCCGGGAGGACCATCCGAAGGGCCTCACCGACTTCGAGTACGACGGCCTCTTCACCCGCGACAAGCCGGTGATCTTCGCCTACCACGGCTACCCGTGGCTGATCCACCGGCTCACCTACCGGCGTGCGGGACACGGCAACCTGCACGTACGCGGCTACCGGGAGGCGGGCACCACGACCACGCCGTTCGACATGGTCGTCATGAACGACCTCGACCGCTACCGGCTGGTGATGGACGTCGTCGACCGGGTCCCCGGTCTCGCCGTCCGCGCCGCGAGGGTCCGCCAGGCCATGGCCGACGCCCGCACCCGGCACCACTCCTACATCCGCGCCCACGGGACCGACCTCCCGGAGGTGACGGAGTGGACCTGGGCCGGCTGAGGGGCCTCCCCTGCCGTCAACCACTGCCGTCGAAGGCCCCCGCGACCATGATCGCGGGGGCCTTCTCGCAGGTGCGCGCGGACGGTTTCGAACCGCCGACATCCGCCTTGTAAGGGCGGCGCTCTACCGCTGAGCTACGCGCGCAGGACAATACGAGCCGACAGCCTACCTTGCCGCGCCCGGCGCCCCGCAAACCGTCTGCCCGGGGCACGAACTGCCGGGGCCGTGTGGCGCGTCGACACAGGTGGGACAATGGCGGGGTCGGCCCGGCGGTGTGACGGGGAGTGGATGTGTCGGACAAGTCGTGGACGCCGGGGCCGGTCAAGGACCTGATGGCCCTGATGGCGCTGCCGTTGCTGCTGGCGCCGGTGCTGGCGGGCGCGTTCGCCGGCGGGGGGACGCGGCGCTGGTTCGGGGGGCGGACCGACGACCGGCGGGCCCAGGCGCAGGAGGCCAAGGACGCGGCGGCGCAGGCGTTCTACGAGCTGGACACGGCGCAGCGGGAGATGCGGCTGTCGATCGAGACGATCAGGGCGGTGGACGACTCCCCCGAGGCCCGGCGGGCGCTGGCCTCGTTCGAGGACTTCGGGCGGCGGGTCGACGAGGTCAGCCACCGGTACATCCAGGCGATCGACGCGCACGACCTGGACCGGGACGACCTGGACGCGGCCACGGCCGGGCGGGCGCGGGAGCAGCTGAGCCGGGCGCGGGACGAGCTGGACCAGGTGCGGCGCGAGCTGGAGCGGTTCGCCGAGGGGCTCGGGCCGCTGCTGGGCAAGGCGGAGACGCAGCTGGCCCGGCTGGCGCCGGCGGTGGAGCGGGCCCGGCAGGCGTTGCGGAACGCGGCCGAGCAACTGGACGCCACGCGGGGCGCGGGGCTGCGGGCGGACGACCTGGCGGCGCGGCTGGCGGCGCTGGGACCGGAGCTGACGTTGCTCAACGAGGGCGCCGGGCGGCACGGTGTGGCCGCCACGCTGCAGCGGGCCGACCGGGTCACCCGGGAGGCGGAGGCGGTGCGCGCCGAGGCGGCGCGGCTGCCGGAGCGGGCCGTGGAGATCGACCGGCGGCTGGTGTCGCTGCGGACCCGGGCCGAGGCGCTGGAGACGAGGACGGCCCAGGTCGGGCCCATCCTGAGCGAGCTGCGGCGGGGCTTCGCGCTGGCCTGCTGGCAGGACCTTCAGTCGGTGCCGGAGCAGGCGGCGCGGAGTGTCGCGCAGGCCGAGGAACGGCTGGCGGAGGCGCGGGCGGCGCGGCAGGAGCAGCGGTGGGCCGACGCGACGGCGCTGCTGGCGACGGTGCGGGCGCTGCTCAACTCGGCGGACGAGGCGGTGTCGGCCGCCGGGGACCGGCTGCGGCGGCTGGAGGCGGTCCGCAAGGACCCGCAGGCGGAGGTGGAACGCGCCCGGTTCGCCGTGCGGGACGCGCAGCGGCTGGCGATGGCGGGCCGGCACCGGCCCGACCCCCGGCACGCGGCTCCTCTGGACGCGGCGGCGGCGCGGCTGGAGCGGGCCGCCGCGGCGGTCGAGGAGGCGGGGCGGCACCCGGACTGGTGGCACTTCCTGGAGGAGACGCGGGCGGTCCGGGACGACGTGGCCCGGGTGGTCGCGGCGATACGGGAGGAGCGGGCGGCGGGCTGAGGCCGAGGAGGGCCGGGCCGGTCGGCGTCCCGGGTCGGTGCTTGCTGGGTCAGTGCTTGCCGGGCTGGTGCTTGCCGGGCTGGTGCTTGCCCGGTCGGTGCTTGCCCGGTCAGCGCTTGTGGGAGACCGCGAGTTCGAGCAGGTAGCGCTTGGTCACCCGGCCGCCGTACGCGCCGTCGATCAGGGCCGCGACGCAGTTCAGCAGGCCGTCCCTGGAGCGTTGCGGCAGAGCCCGGTGGTTCGAGTAGCTCCGGAGCAGGTCCAGGTAGTCCGCGGTGCTGTACGTGAGGTCCCGCAGGTGGCGGCGGAAGACGGTGGGGCCGAACCGGCCGCTGCGGGCCACCTCCTCGACGTGGTCCGCATTGTCCACGGCCTCGGGCGCGGGAGGTCGCATACCGGGTGTGGTGTCCGGGTCGAAGCGCTCGTAGCAGCGCTGGACGCCGACGAAGAACTGCTCGGTGCCGCCCTGCACGTGCTGCGTGCGGATGACGGCGAGGGCCCCGCCCGGGCGTAGCGCGTCGGCCGCCTTGCGCGTGCGGACGGCCGGGTCGATCCAGTGGAACGCGGTCGCCGAGAGGACGACGTCGTACGGCTCCTCGGGGAGGGGCCAGGTCTCGAAGTCCGTGGTCAGGACCTGCGCCGCCGGAGCGTGGGCGAGGTTGCGGCGGGCCACCGCGGCCATGCCGGGGCCGACGTCGAGGGCCGTGACGCGGTAGCCGCGGGCGGCCAGGGGCACGGTCGCCTGGCCGGTTCCGCAGCCGAGTTCGAGGACGCGGGCGCCGGGGTGGGCGCCGGTGAGTTCGGCGAGGTCGTCGTACAGCTCGGGCGGGTAGCCGGGGCGGACGCGGTCGTAGAGCTCGGCGTCCTCGTCGAAGGTGCGGCTCAGCTGGAGCCGCCGGGTCTCCTGGGGGCTGTCGTCACGTCTCATCCGCGCACGTCCGCTGCCGTAGGGCTGTCAGCCGCAGCAGCCGCCGCCGCAGCAGCCGCCTCCTCCGCCGGACGGCGCGGGGGCGGGCGCCGCGGAGCCGGCGGTGCGGCCGACGGCGACGGTGGAGAGCAGTTTCACGGTGTCCTCGTGACCCTCGGGGCAGGTCGCGGGGGCGGAGGACTCCGCCATGGGGCGGCTGAGTTCGAACGTGTCGCCGCAGCTGCGGCAGCGGTACTCGTAGCGAGGCATGGGGCCATTATGCGGGGCGGCGGCCCCGGGGGGACGGGCGCGGCTCGAGTGGTGCACCAAGCCGCGCGGCCGTCCCCGGGGGTCAGGCGCGGGTGGCGGTGAGGAACTCGCGGAGGATGCGTTCCCCGGCGAGGACGCCGCGTTCGACGAGGGGGACGACCGTCGGAGCGCCCCATCCCGTGTCGGCGAGTTCGCCGTGGTTGGGGCGCCAGCCGCGGTCCACCGCCAGCAGCAGGTCGGCGTCGAGGAGGGAGTCGCCCGCGCCGAGGACGAGGCCGGCGCCGGTGCGCCGGGCGACCTCGCGGACCGCGGCGCTCTTGGTGAGCGGCTTGGGCACGGCGTAGATCTTGCGGCCCTGGAGGGAGACCGTCCAGCCGCGGTTCTCGGCCCACTCGGCGAGGTCCTTGACCCACTGGTCGGGCAGCAGGTCGCGCTGCACCACGAGGTAGACGAAGAGATCCTCGGCGATGCGGTGCTTGAGCAGCCACTGCGGGTCGGCGGTGCGCCGGAGGTGTTCGGAGACCTCCTCCAGCGGCGCGCACTCCTCCGCGAGCCGCGCGGCCACCGCCCGCTGCCAGTCGGGGTCGGAGACGCCGTCGACCAGCAGGTGGCCGCCGTTGGCGCAGATCGCGTGGCGCGGTGCGGGGCCGGGCAGGCTGATCCGCTCGTACTGCGCGCGGGTGCGGGTGGTGGTGGGCACGAAGCTGGCGACCTCACCCAGTTCGGCGAGGAGTTCGGCCGCGGCCTCGGTCATGAAGGAGAGCGGTCTGTGCTCGTGGGTCTCGACGCACAGCAGCCGGGGGGCGTCCTGGTCCGGCATGGTGAGCGCGAGGGCGGCCGTGGAGTAGATCAGGGTCCGGTCCAGGTCGCTGGCGACGACGGCGCGAGGGCCGCCGGTATGGGACTCGGTCATCGTGCGGCCACCGCCCGTCCGTCGGTGCCGGTGGCCCCGCGCGTGTAGCGCGGGTGGATGAGTCCGACGCAGCTGTACGGCAGTTCGTCCACCTCCTCGACCGGCACCCCGCGCTGGGCGGCGAGCAGCCGGACGTGGTCAAGGTCGGCGCCCGCGTCCTTGAGGGCCAGGATCTTCCACGGTACCCGGCGCAGCAGCACCCGGGTGGTCTCGCCCACGCCGGGCTTCACCAGGTTGACGTCGTGGATGCCGTACTCCTCGCTGATCCGTTCGACGGCGGCCCAGCCCTCCCAGGTGGGCGTGCGGTCCGCGGCGACGAGCTCCTTGGCGCGGGCCTCGGCGGCGTCGGTGACCTCGTCGAAGCGGGCGGAGACGGCGTCCAGGAAGGCGACGGAGACGTCGGCGTCCGCGAGCTCGCGGTAGAACTTGCCGCCGTGGTAGTCGTGCGGGCCGACCAGGTCGGAGCGCAGCACGGTGCGCGAGATCAGCCCGGAGACGGTCGAGTTGAGGCAGGCGGACGGGATGAGGAAGTCCTCGCGGGTGCCGTAGGTCCTCACGCACGATCCCGGGTCGGCGAGCACCGCGATCTCCGGGTCGAAGCCGGTGATCCCTTCGGCCGCCTCGAACTCCTCGATGGCGGCGGCGAGTTCGCGGGTGATGGCGCCCTTGCCGGTCCAGCCGTCGACGAACAGGACGTCGCGGGGGTCGTGGTGGGCGGCGAGGTAGCGCAGGGCGTTGGCGTCGATGCCGCGGCCGCGCACGATGGAGACGGCGTAGTGCGGCAGGTCCAGGCCGTGACGGTGGCGGGCCCAGCGGCGCATCAGGACGCCGACCGGGGTTCCGGCGCGGGCCAGCGAGACCAGCACGGTCCGTCCGGCGCGCGCGCCGCGCTCGGCGAGGACGGTCTCGGTCACCACGCCGACGGCCTCGGCGATCCGGGTGGCGGAGGTGTCCAGAGCGGCGTGGAAGAGCCGCTGGTAGTCCTCGCTGGGCTGGTACTCGACGGGCAGCGACTCGGCGTAGTGGGCGCCGCCGCTCTGGATGGCCTCCTCACGCTCCTCGGTGGGCGCCTCGAGGGTGACGTCGGAGAGGTCCTGAAGCAGCCAGCCCACTTCGTCGGGGGCGTAGGAGGAGAAGTGTGGTCCGCGGAGGGGCTCCGGCAGCATGGCGGGCCTTTCGGATGCGCGCGCGGCGCCGCCCTCGCGGGCGGTCCGTGCGGGGGCGGGGCGGGAGACGTGGCGGGCGGCGCGGCCGGGGTCGTGACCTGCGGCGTCGCGACCGGCGCGGTCCTGACCGGCAAGGTCCTGACCGGCGACCTCGTGGCCGGCGCGGTCCTGACCGGTGGCGTCGTGACCGGCGTGGTCCTGACCGGTGGCGTCGTGGCCGACGCGGTCCTGACCGGTGGCGTCGTGACCGGTGGCGCGGCTGGGGACGTGGCTGGGGACGACGGCGAGCAGCACGTGCGGGGTGTGCGCGGCGAGTCGCGCGAGCAGGCCGTCGGGGGCGTGCAGCGCCGGGGTGTCGCCGGCGGAGTCGACGACGGCGATCACGGCGTCGAAGCCGGCGCCGGCCACGTTGTACGCGTAGCGGTCGCCGGGCCCGTCGGCCGGGTCGTCGTGGGCGGGGAAGACCAGGCGGCTGCGGATGGCGTAGCCGGGGTCGTCGACCGCGAGGACGGGCGAGCGGGTGGTGGTGGAGAACCGCACCCGCGCGTCGGTGAGCAGCTGTTCCAGTCCGGCGGCCAGGCGCAGCGGGGCGTACATCAGCTCCTCGAAGCCGAGGACGAGCACGCGGCCGTGACGGGCGCCGGCCGGCAGGGCCTCGGCGAGGCGCGCGGTCATCGCGGGCAGGGCGGCGTCGAGCCGGGCGCGGTGGTGCGGCGTGAACCCGTGCCGGCCGCCGTCGGGGAGACCCTCGGGCCAGCCGAGGTCCACCCGGCGGGCGAGCGGGGTGGGGGTCGTCCGCTGCCGCGGGACCATGTCCTCGCGGCGTGGGGCGTCGCCCGGCGCTGCCGGGGCCTGTGCCCGGGGCTGGGGCGCGGCGGCGGGGCTCTCGTGGGCCGCGACCAGGGCCTGGCCCTTCTCGAGGACGCCCTCCGGGAGCCGGACCCGGCCGGTCGCGGTGGCGACCAGGTCGACGCGGGCGCCGATCTCCGCGGCGAACTCGGCGAGCCGGCCGCTGTCGGCGGGCGAACGCGTGTCGACCAGCGCGACCACCACGTACCGCGCACGGGGGTAACGGGCGTGCAGGGCGCGGATGGTGTTCAGGACCGTGTTGCCGGTGGAGAACTCGTCGTCGACCAGCACCAGCGGGCCGTCCCCCGCGAGCAGGGCGGGGTCCTCCGGCAGCAGGAGGTGGCTGGTGGCGTGGGAGTGCGACTCCTCGAAGCCGCCGGCCGCGTCGACGCCGGGGACGGGGCGACGCGTGGAGTGCAGGCAGGGGGCGTCGCCGAGGCCGTCCGCGACCGAGTGGCCGAGGCCTGTGGCGGTCTCGGCGTAGCCGAGGACGACCGCCCGCGACGCCTCCTGCGGGCCCAGCAGCTCGCGGACCCGGCGGCCGAGGGCCACGCCGTGTCCGTGGACGACGGCGGGCGACTGCGGCACGTGCTTGCCGAGCACGTGGGAGACGAGCAGGTGGGCGCGGCGGGGGTTGCGGCGCAGGGCGAGCCCCAGCAGGTCGCGCAGGGCCGGGTCGCCCTCCAGGGCGACGCCGAGGCGTTCGGCCACCCAGGTGCCGGTCCAGGGGCCGGTGCGGTCCTCGGCGGTGTCGGCTGTCTTCATGAGTCCCTTGTGTGTCCGGCCGGTGGGGCGGCGTGTGCCGCCGCCCTCCGGCGTCCGTCTGCCTGCGGCGTGCGTGGGGCGCGTGCGGGGCGCCCGTCCGTGTTCACGAGGCCCGGGTGGTTGCGGTGACCCGGGCGGCCCCGTCGTCCCGGGCGGCCTGGGGGCCCGGGGGGCGTGTCCCCGGTGCCTGTGGGGCGCGGATCTGTGTGCCGCCCGCCTGTGTGCCGCAGCCCTGTGTGCGGCCCGCCTACATGCGGTCCGCCTGTGTGGACCGCACCTGTGTCGGCCAGGCCTGTGTGGCGCGAGCCCGCCCGGGTTCCCGGGCAGGAGAGGCCCGCGGCCTTGGGGAGGGCCGCTCGCGAGGTGCGGGCCCTCACGGGCAGGCGTCGGAGGCCGCGGCGAGCAGGTCGACGAAGCCCACGTCCTCCTGGGCGACGCCGAAGACCTGCGCGCGGAGCATGGTCCGCTCCGCCCACGCCCGGTGCGGCTTCACCTCGTTCATCTTGTTGGTGTACGCCGACCGCAGCACCCCGCCGCCGCCCCGCTCGGGCCGAAGGATGTCCTGCGCGTCGCAGAACTCCTCGTGGCTGACGACGGAGAGCGCGTGGACCGGCTGGACGTGGGTGGGGTGGATGCAGGTCTTGCCGAGCAGGCCGTTGGCCTGGTCGAGGGCGATCTCCCGCAGCAGGCCGTCCAGCGCGTGCTCGATGAGGTTCTCGCGCAGCTCCCGGGCGTCGCCGCGAAACGGGCTCTCCCGCAGCTGCGGCTTGAAGATACGTTCCTGCAACCGGAAGTACTCCCACACCGGTCCGGTGACGGTGAAGCCGGTGCCGTCGGCGCGCCCCAGCACGTTGACCACGTCGGAGATCACCGAGGCGATGATCCGCACGTCGTAGGCGGTCATGTCGGGGGCGCGGCGCAGGCCGTAGGCGGAGCAGAAGTCCGTGACGCCGAGCCGCAGCGCCAGCACCCGGTCGCGGTACTTGTCGACCGTGTCGAAGATGCCCGTCAGGGTCTCGGTGCGCGTCTCCAGGTGGAGGAGCTCGGGCGACTCCAGGACCGGCATCACGAACAGCCGCCGTCCGCTCTCCGCCTCGGCCTCGGCCGCCGCCTCCAGGAAGGGGGTGCCGTGCCGCTGGGTGAACTTGGGCACCACGAAGCCGGAGAGCAGCCGGGCGGACGCGCCGAACCGGCGGACCAGGTCGCCGATCTGCCCGGGGTGCCGCACCCGCACGAACAGCAGCGGCAGCCGCTCGCCGGAGGTCTCGCCGAGCCGGGCGTCCAGGTCGGCGAACTGCCGGACCAGGTTCTCCTCGCCGGCCTCGACGTCGGCGTCGTCGATGGAGTCCTCCAGGCACAGGACCATGGAGACGACACCGCGGGCCGCCTGCTTGAGGACGTCGTCGGCCAGCCGCGGGCGGGTGGCCGGGCTGTACAGGGTCGCGCCCAGCGCCGCGGAGAGCACGGGGGCGGGCGAGTCGGCCGTGAACTCGCAGGGCTCCTGGTGGAAGAGGCGCTCTCGCACCTCCGGGGCTACGTGCCCGAAGTGACGCATGGTGTCCCCCGTGAGAAATCAGCGGCCGAAGAGGGTGGCCGGTAATAGTACGTACAGATCTATTTCCGCAGTTCCCGAGGTCCGTGAAGTTCGGGTGACCGGCGTATGTCCGTTACGGACCGCGACAGTCCCTCCCGGGCCGAAACCGTCCGGATCGGTCCGGCCGACCCCCGCATTGTCCTGGCCGGACCCAGAGGGCAGGATTGCCCGTATGACGCACGCGATGCTGAAGGGCTCCAACGTCCCGCTGGAGGCGGGCACGGTACGCGCCGTGCTCCGGTGGTCGGCGGGGCCGGGCGCGCCCGACGTGGACGCTTCGGCGCTTCTGCTCGGGACGGACGGACGTGTGCGCTCGGACGGGGACTTCGTCTTCTACAACCAGCCACGGCATCCCTCCGGGAAGGTCTGGCGGCTCGGCAAGAAGCGCGTCACCGAGGGCCTCACCGACACGGTCCAGACGAACCTGAGCGGTGTCGAGGCGGATGTCGGCCGTGTTCTCGTCGTCGCCTCGGCGGACGGGGTGCCGTTCTCCCGCGTGGAGGACCTGCGCATCCTGCTGTACGACGCGGACGTGCCGGACGGGGATCCGCTGGCGTATTTCGACATCGTGCCGGAGACCGGCGAGGAGACCGCCATGATCTGCGGCGAGCTCTACCGGCGGGGCGGGAGCTGGAAGTTCCGGGCCCTCGGCGAGGGCTACGCCAACGGGCTCGAGGGGCTGGCCTCCGACTTCGGCATCTCGGTCGAGGACCCCGACGGGGGTGCGGCGTCGGCCGAACAGCCGGGGAACGGGATCGAGTCGCCCGGTTCGGGGCCGGACTTCTCGCGGCCGCTGCCGGCCGAGGAGCCGACGGCCGCGGCGGTCGTGGCGCCGCCCCCCACGACGGGGTACGGGTATCCGCCGGCCGGTGGCGCCGCCGCTGCGGGGTATGGCTATCCGCCGGCAGCGACGGTGCAGAGGGTGCCGGCGCAGGCGTCCGCGTACGGCTATCCCCAGCCGGTGGGCGACCAGGGCTTCCGCATGCCCCCCATGGGCCCTCAGTTCCTCTCCCGCTGACCTCGCACCCCATGTCCGCCGGGGCCCGCGGCGGACATGGGGTCAGCGGCCGGCGGACTTGTGGCCGCGGCCCCAGTTGAGGCCCCAGCCGTAGAGGCGGTCCAGTTCGGCCTGGTAGCCGTAGACGTACCGCGCCTCGCGGCGGACGAAGATCTCGCCCTTGACGTTCTCCACCGTGAACACCGCGCAGGAACGCGCCTGCGGATGACGTTCGTCGAGGTCGATCTCGATCACCGGGTCCGCCCCGGCGAAGAGCGTGACCGTCGCCTCGGTGCGGTCGAAGGCGGGGGTCTCGTCGTAGATGTAGGCGAACACCAGCAGCCGCCGGATGTCGTCCCGGTGGTCGAGGTTGATGTGCATCGTCTCGCCGGACCCGGAGCCCGCCCGGTCGTCGCCGTCCAGCTTCACGTAGGGCGGCTCGTTGATCGCCCCGTAGAGGCCGCCGAGCGGCTGCACGACGCCCTTGGAGCCGTCGGTGAGTTCGTACAGGCAGCCCAGGTCGAGGTCGACGCGGACCATGGACTGGGTGTGGCCGACGACCTCCGGCGGCCGGAGCGCCCGCAGCGGGTGGCGCAGCAGGCTCTCCCGCGTGCCGCCGCCGAGGTCGGAGGTCCGCATCCGCCAGGCCAGCTGGACGCGCAGGTTGCCGGTGTCGGCGCCCTGCTTGGTCAGCGACACCCGGCGCCGCCGGCTGGTCAGCCGGACGGGGCCGCCCCGGGCGCCGCGGGTGTCGAAGCCGGCCGCGTGCCAGGGCCGCAGGCCGTCGAAGAAGCCGGAGAACCCCGAGAACGCCGCGGCCCCCGGCCTCGTCCCCCGCTCGCCGGACCGCTGTTCCGTGGAAGCCATCCCCGCCCACCCCTCGCATCGCACCGTCACCGCCGGCCCGCTGCGCGCATACGCCGGCGGGGCGGCCTGGAGGACTGCCCGTCCTCGACGACCGCCCCGCTGAGAGCGTTCCCTTCGCGCGGGGTGCGGTACACGCGGCGAAGGTCACACGCGGGGTCGCACACGGGCACGAAGGGGGGTCACACGGCTCACACCCCGGAGGAGACCTCCGCCTTGCCGTCGGAGCCGCCCTCGGCCGCGGCCAGCCTGCGGTTGCGGCGGACCGAGGACCAGAACGAGCTGGCGATCAGGACGACACCGATCAGGCCGGTGATGATCTCGTGGATCTGGTACTGGATGGTGACCAGCAGGATGACCGCCAGGGCGCCGATCGCGTAGTGCGCACCGTGCTCCAGGTAGACGTAGTCGTCCAGGGTGCCCTGGCGGACCAGGTACACGGTGAGGGAACGGACGTACATGGCGCCGATGCCCAGACCCAGCGCCATCAGGATGATGTCGTTGGTGATGGCGAAGGCGCCGATGACGCCGTCGAAGGAGAACGACGCGTCCAGGACCTCGAGGTAGAGGAACATGAAGAAGGCCGCCTTGCCGACCAGCTCGACGGCGGACCGCGGCTTGCCCTCGGCGGCCGCCTTCTCCTCCGCCTCGTGCTCGCGCTCCTCCTCCTCCTCGAGCTTGTCCTCGAAGTAGCCGGAGAGACCGCCGACCACCAGGTAGGTGATCAGACCGCCGATGCCGGCCAGCATCACCGTGGCGGACTTGTCCGCGTGGCCGCTGTGCGTGTGGGCGTGCGTCGCGAAGGTCATCGCCGTGACCAGCAGCGCGATCAGCGCGATGCAGACGGACAGCATGTCGACCTTGCCGAGCTTGGCGAGCGGACGCTCCAGCCAGGCCAGCCACTTGATGTCCCGGTCCTCGAAGATGAAGTCGAGGAAGATCATCAGCAGGAACATACCGCCGAACGCGGCGATCGCCGGGTGGGCGTCCGTCACGTACTGCTCGTAGAGGTCCTTGTTGTTCAGCGCCAGGTCGACCGCGTCGATCGGGTTGAGCTTGGCGCTGATGGCGACGATGACGACGGGGAAGACCAGCCGCATGCCGAAGACGGCGATCAGGATGCCGATGGTGAGGAAGATGCGCTGCCAGAAGGCGCTCATCTTCTTCAGGATCCCGGCGTTGACCACCGCGTTGTCGAAGGACAGCGAGATCTCGAGGATCGACAGGATGGCCACGACGCCGAAGGCCGTCCATCCCCCGTAGATGACCGCTACGACCAGGCCGAGCGCGGTGACCGCGAACGACCAGCCGAAGGTTTTGAGTACCACTGGCTACCCCATCATGTGGCGGGGGACCGCCCCGCACCCGGCTTTACTCTTCGTTGACCCGAAGTCTAGGGTCGTGTCGCGTTCCTGTGACGCCCGGGGCTCAGGAGACGTCGACCCCGTGGTCGAGCGCGATGCCGCGCAGACCCGACGCGTACCCCTGGCCGACCGCGCGGAACTTCCACTCGCCCCGGTACCGGTACAGCTCACCGAAGATCATCGCCGTCTCGGTGGAGGCGTCCTCGGAGAGGTCGTAGCGGGCCAGCTCCTGGCCGTCGGCCTCGTTGACGACCCGGATGAAGGCGTTGGAGACCTGGCCGAAGCTCTGGCCGCGCAGGTCCGCCTCGTGGATCGACACGGGGAAGACGATCCGCTCGCACTGGGCCGGCACCTGGGGCAGGTCCACGACGATCGACTCGTCGTCGCCGTCCCCCTCGCCGGTGAGGTTGTCGCCCGTGTGGGTCACCGAACCGTCGGGGCTGGTGAGCTGGTTGTAGAAGACGAACCACTCGTCCCCGAGGATGCGGCCGCCCGCGCCGCAGATCAGGGCGCTGGCGTCGAGGTCGAAGGGCGCCCCGGTGGTGGAGCGCGCGTCCCAGCCGAGCCCGACCGTCACCTTGGTGAGGTTGGGGGCGGCTTTCGAGAGGGAGACGTTGCCTCCCTTGGCGAGCGTGACGCCCATGAACGGATCCTCCCCTTGTCGTACGGATGACGGCTGCCGAGCGGGCAGCCGGCGAGCGGCCGGGTGCGCCACGACGCCCGCCCCCACGGACCCGCGAGCCGTCCCGGCCCCCGGACCCGCCCGCGGCCCGGGCCCCGGGACCGCGGAACCCGGAGCCCCCCGGCCCGTGCCGCCCGCGCCCCGGCTCCCTGCCGGGGCGCCGCGGAGGCGGTGCCGGACGGGAGCCGGGGCGCGGGCCCGTGGCGCGTGCGGTGACGTCAGACGTTGACGCCGAAGTCCTGCGCGATGCCGCGCAGGCCCGAGGCGTAGCCCTGGCCGACCGCGCGGAACTTCCACTCCGCGCCGTGCCGGTAGAGCTCGCCGAAGACCATCGCCGTCTCCGTGGACGCGTCCTCGGAGAGGTCGTAGCGGGCGATCTCCGCACCGCCGGCCTGGTTCACCACGCGGATGAAGGCGTTGCGGACCTGGCCGAAGGACTGCTGACGGGCCTCGGCGTCGTAGATCGACACCGGGAAGGTGATCCGGTCGACGTCGGCCGGGACGGAGGCCAGGTTGACCTTGATCTGCTCGTCGTCGCCCTCGCCCTCACCCGTGCGGTTGTCGCCGGTGTGCTCCACCGACCCGTCCGGGCTGGTGAGGTTGTTGAAGAAGACGAAGTGCGCGTCGCTGGCGACCTTGCCGGCGGCGTTGAGCAGCAGCGCGCTGGCGTCGAGGTCGAAGTCGGTGCCGGTGGTGGTGCGGACGTCCCAGCCGAGGCCGACGATGACGGCCGTCAGACCGGGCGCCTCCTTGCTCAGCGAAACGTTGCCGCCCTTGCTGAGGCTGACTCCCACGAGTTCTCCCTTGTGCTGTCCGGGGGCCGGGAGCCCCTGGTGGTACGTCGGTAAGTGGTCAACGACCGATCGTAGTGACCCGTTCCCTCCCAGCGGGAGGTGAACCGGCCACGAGATCGGCGACGCGTCACATCGTCTCGAGCGCCTTCACGTAGTCGTCGAGGTCGCGCGCGTCGGGGAGGGCGTTGACGACGGTCCAGCGGACCATGCCCTCCTTGTCGATGATGAAGGTGCCGCGCACCGCGCAGCCCTTCTCCTCGTCGAAGACGCCGTAGGCGCGCGACACGTTCCCGTGCGGCCAGAAGTCGGAGAGCAGGGGGTACTCGAAGCCCTCCTGCTCGGCGTAGATCCGCAGGCTGTGGATGGAGTCGGCGGACACCGCGAGCACCTGGGTGTCGTCGTTGACGAAGGCCGGCAGGTTGTCCCGGATGTCGCAGAGCTCGCCGGTGCACACCCCGGTGAAGGCGAAGGGGTAGAAGAGGAGCACCACGTTCTTCTCGCCGCGGTACTCCGAGAGCCGCACCGTCCGGCCGTGGTTGTCCTTCAGCTCGAAGTCCGGGGCCTGGTTGCCGACCTCGATCGCCATCTCTTCGTGTTCCCTTCGGGTGGCACCGCGCTGCTGCTGATCAGGTGGATCACACCCTACGCGGCCCGGTGCGGGGCGAGCGGAGAACACCGCGGGGGGACGTCCGGACCGTGTGGTCCGGACGTCCCCCCGCGGGGCGGTCGTGCAGCCGGTCCCCTCGGGGCCGGCGGGGGCGTCACCGCTTGGTCTTGGCGCCCTTCGGCGTCAGCAGGCGGCTTCCGCTCCAGTCCTTGCCCACGCTGACGCCCTTGGTCGCGGAGAGACCCGCGGTCGTCGCGGCCTCGGCGATGTCGCTCGGCTCCACGTAGCCGTCACGGCCCGTCTTGGGCGTGAGGAGCAGGATCGAGCCACCCTCCTCGATGTACGTGGTGGCGTCCACCAGCACATCGGTCAGGTCGCCGTCGTCGTCGCGGAACCACAGCACCACGGCATCGGCGACGTCGTCGTAATCCTCGTCGACCAGCTCGCTGCCGATGACTTCCTCGATGGCCTCGCGGAGCTCCTGATCGACGTCGTCGTCGTAGCCGATCTCCTGGACCACCTGCTCGGGCTGGAACCCCAGCCTGGCGGCAGGGTTCGTCCGCTCCTCCGCGTGGTCCGCGGTCGCGCTCACGGGTTGCCTCCTGATCATGTTGCGTTTGTGTCTCCTCCGGCTCGCTCCAGTGCTGCCGGGGGAAGGGTTCGAGCCACGCGCGTACGCGAAGCATTGGCCGTAGTCCACACGGGCGGGACCGATCGCGCAAGTACCCGGCCGTCGAGACCGCCGAAACGGTGACGTTCCCGGCGGCACCGTGGCAAGTTCCGGGCGCCGATACCGGGCCCGGGTGACGCAGGCCACACTATTCTGTCCTCTTTGCCGCTTTCGGCGGACACCATGCGTGCGACGTGCGAATTGTTTTGCGAAACGTGTCTGGAGTGAGCGTATTCGCTTTCCGTGACCCGCGCGCCACGGGGGTCGGCCATCGGCTCGACTCCCGCCCGGACGCACGGGAGGTGAGGTTCACGATCAGCGGGTACACCATGGGAGATACCCACCGAGAACGACTGGACCCCCAGCGAGAGCGAAGGAACGCCGTGGCTTCCGGACCCGGACCAGATCGCGCCCCGATCATCATCGGCGGCCTGCCCAGCCAGGTCCCCGACTTCGACCCCGAGGAAACCAAGGAGTGGCTCGACTCCCTCGACGCCGCGATCGACGAGCGCGGCCGGGACCGGGCACGCTACCTGATGCTGCGCATGATCGAGCGGGCCCGCGAGAAGCGCGTGGCCGTGCCCGAGATGCGCAGCACGGACTACGTCAACACGATCGCCACCAAGGACGAGCCGTTCTTCCCCGGCAACGAGGAGATCGAGCGCAGGATCCTCAACGCGACCCGGTGGAACGCCGCGGTGATGGTCTCCCGCGCGCAGCGCCCGGGCGTCGGGGTGGGCGGTCACATCGCCACCTTCGCCTCCTCCGCCTCGCTGTACGACGTGGGCTTCAACCACTTCTTCCGGGGCAAGGACCGCGGTGACGGCGGCGACCAGATCTTCTTCCAGGGCCACGCCTCCCCCGGCATCTACGCCCGCGCCTTCCTGCTGGACCGGCTCTCCGAGGCACAGCTGAACGGGTTCCGCCAGGAGAAGTCGAAGGCGCCCGAGTGCCTGTCCTCGTACCCGCACCCACGCTCGATGCCGGACTTCTGGGAGTTTCCGACGGTCTCCATGGGCCTGGGCCCGCTGGGCGCGATCTTCCAGGCGCGGATGAACCGCTACATGCACGCCCGGGGCATCGCGGACACCTCGCGCTCGCACGTGTGGGCGTTCCTCGGCGACGGCGAGATGGACGAGCCGGAGTCGCTGGGCCAGCTCTCCCTGGCCGCCCGCGAGGGGCTGGACAACCTGACCTTCGTGGTCAACTGCAACCTCCAGCGCCTCGACGGCCCGGTGCGCGGCAACGGGAAGATCATCCAGGAGCTGGAGTCGGTCTTCCGGGGCGCCGGCTGGAACGTGATCAAGCTGATCTGGGACCGCAGCTGGGACCCGCTGCTGGCGCAGGACCGCGACGGCGTCCTCGTCGACCGGATGAACCGGACCCCCGACGGCCAGTTCCAGACGTACGCCACCGAGTCCGGCGGGTACATCCGCGACCACTTCTTCGGCGACGACCACCGGCTGCGCGCGATGGTCGAGAACATGACCGACGACCAGATCCTCCATCTGGGGCGCGGCGGCCACGACCACCGGAAGATCTTCGCGGCCTACGCGGCGGCGCTGGCCCACAAGGGGCAGCCGACGGTCATCCTGGCCAAGACGGTCAAGGGCTGGACGCTGGGGCCGAACTTCGAGGGCCGCAACGCGACGCACCAGATGAAGAAGCTGACCGTCGACGACCTCAAGCGCTTCCGGGACCGGCTGCACCTGCCGATCTCCGACAAGCAGCTGGAGGACCCGTACGAGGCGCCGTACTTCCATCCGGGCAAGGACTCGGAGGAGATCCAGTACATGCACGACCGGCGCCGGTCGCTGGACGGGTACGTGCCCACCCGGGTGCTGCGGAGCAAGCCGCTGGAGCTTCCGGGCGACCAGGCCTACGCCGCGATGAAGAAGGGCTCAGGCAAGCAGACCATCGCCACCACCATGGCGTTCGTGCGGCTGCTGAAGGACCTGATGCGGGACAAGGAGATCGGCAGGCGGTTCGTGCTGATCGCGCCGGACGAGTACCGGACGTTCGGCATGGACTCGTTCTTCCCGAGCGCCAAGATCTACAACCCGATGGGCCAGCAGTACGAGTCCGTCGACCGGGAGCTGCTGCTCGCCTACAAGGAGTCGCCGACCGGCCAGATGCTGCACGACGGCATCTCCGAGGCCGGCTGCACCGCCTCGCTGATCGCCGCCGGCTCGGCCCACGCGACGCACGGCGAGCCGCTGATCCCGGTGTACGTCTTCTACTCGATGTTCGGCTTCCAGCGCACCGGCGACCAGTTCTGGCAGATGGCCGACCAGATGGCGCGCGGTTTCGTCCTGGGCGCGACGGCCGGCCGGACGACGCTGACCGGTGAGGGCCTCCAGCACGCGGACGGCCACTCGCAGCTGCTGGCCTCCACCAACCCGGCCTGCGTGGCCTACGACCCGGCCTTCGGGTTCGAGATCTCGCACATCGTGCGGGACGGTCTGCGGCGGATGTACGGCTCCTCGCCGGAGCACCCGCACGGCGAGGACGTGTTCTACTACCTGACCGTCTACAACGAGCCGATCGTGCACCCGGCCGAGCCGGAGGACGTGGACGTCGAGGGCATCCTCAAGGGCATCCACCGGTACGCGCCGGGCAGCGCGGGCTCGATCCCCGCGCAGATCATGGCCTCGGGCGTGGCGCTGCCGTGGGCGCTGGAGGCGCAGCGGATCCTCGCCGAGGACTGGGACGTGCGGGCCGACGTCTGGTCGGCGACCTCCTGGAACGAGCTGCGGCGCGAGGCCGTCGACGTTGAGGAGCACAACCTGCTGCACCCGGAGGAGGAGCCGCGGGTGCCGTGGGTGACGCAGAAGCTGTCGGGTGCGGAGGGTCCGTTCGTGGCGGTCTCCGACTGGATGCGGTCGGTTCCCGACCAGATCGCGCGGTGGGTCCCGGGTCCGTACACCTCGCTGGGCGCCGACGGCTTCGGGTTCGCCGACACCCGCGGGGCGGCGCGCCGCTTCTTCCACATCGACGCCCAGTCGGTGGTGGTGGCGGTGCTTTCCGAGCTGGCCAAGGCCGGCCGGGTCGACCGCGGGGTGCTGAAGCAGGCGATCGACCGGTACCGGATCCTCGACGTGCGGGCGGCCGACCCCGGCACCATGGGCGGCGACGCCTGACCCTTCGCGTGTCCCGGGCCCCCACCGCCCTTCCGGGCGGTGGGGGCCCTTTCTACGATTCACGGATGGTCATGGACGAATCGACTGCCTCCGCGGCTCCCGCGCCTTCCACGGCTTCCACGGCTTCCACCGCCTCCGCGACGGCGAAGGGCCCGCTGGAGGCCTGGGAGCGGCGCACCCAACGGCCGCTGCTGTTGCTCGCGGTGGTGTTCGCGGTCGCCTACGCGGTGCCGATCGTGGACCCGGACGCGACGACGGCGGTGGTCCGGACGTGCCGGTGGGTGGAGTGGGTGGTCTGGGCCGCGTTCGCGGTGGACTACTCGGCTCGCCTGCGGCTCTCGGAGGACCGCCGGCACTTCTTCCGCACGCACGTGCTGGACCTGCTGGCGGTGCTGCTGCCGCTGCTGAGCCCGCTGCGGCTGCTGCGACTGGTCTCCACGCTGGTCCTGGTGGGCCAGCGGGCGCGGCTGAGCTCGCAGGTACGGCTGACCACGTACGTCGCCGGGTCGGTGGTGGGGCTGCTGGTCTTCGGCTCGCTGGCCGTGCTGTCGGTGGAACGCAACGCGCCGGGCGGCAACATCAGGACACTGGGCGACGCGGTGTGGTGGGCGTTCACCACGATGACGACGGTCGGCTACGGGGACCTCGCGCCGACCACCGGGCTGGGGCGGCTGCTGGCGGTCGGGCTGATGCTGTCCGGCATCGCGCTGCTCGGTGTGGTGACCGCCAACATCGCGGCCTGGTTCATCGCCCAGTTCGACAAGGACGACGCGGAGGAGCGGCGCCAGACGGAGGAGATCCGCACCCTCACCGAGGAGGTCCGCGCCCTGCGCACGGAGATCGCCGCCCTCACCGCCGCCCACTCCGGCTCTCCCGGCCTCGCCACGACGCCCACCGCCAAGGACCGCTGACGGCACCGCCGAGGACCGCTGACGGCACCGCCGAGGGCCGCCGGGGCACCGCAGAGGACCCCAGGGTCCGCCGAGGGCCGCCCAGAGCACCGCGGAGGGCCGCCGGGGCACCCGCCGCGGCCGCCGGCATCACCCGGGGCGTGCGCCGCGGCGCCGCCGCCGGGCCCTGAACCTCCGCGACGGCGGCCCGGGCATGCCGAAGGGCGCCGGAGCGGAGAGGAGGCGCTCCGGCGCCCTTCGGCCCAGGGACGGGCGGGTCAGAGGATTCCCGCGCCCGTTCCTGCCCCGGCGAGAGCGATCAGCGCCAGGACGGTGTCGATCGCACCGAGGACGACCGCGACCAGCGCGGGCCATCCCGCGTTCGCGCCCTTCCAGGTGCGTCCCATCGCGAGCCAGCCGCACACGACCGCCGCCGGGCCGAGGATGATCCCGGCGACGAAGAGTCCGGCGACCGCGCAGACGACTCCGATGATCGCGAGCGTCGCGCTGTCCAGCCCGGTCCGTGACGAGCTCACGCCACGTGAGCGGGGGTGCCTGCGCGCGCCTTGTCCGAAGCCGGCCATATCAACTCCCTTGCACCCTCTGCCTTGTAGGGGCGCCTATCGGGTTCACTGTTCGGATTGCCCGCAATCGGCGTGCCATTCATGCCAGTTACGGCTTTCCGGCGACCGGGCCGGTCTCCTAGGGTTCCCCCCGATGACGACCTCGCCGACCCGTCCCGCCTCCGGCCCGCCCCGCCGCGGCCTGCGGCGGAGAGCGGCCCACGCCCTGCCCGCCCTCGCGGTGGTCTTCGCGCTGCTGACCACCTCCGGCTGGGCCGCGGTCACCGAACCCCGGCCGGCCGGCGCGCTCGCCGCGGACGTCGCGGCGTGGGGGCGGGGCCGGATCGACGGCCGGCCGCTGCCCGACCCGGCCTCTCCCCCGGACCTGCTGGCCGCCTTCTTCGCCTCCCTCACCTCCCGCGAGCGGCGCCGCCTGGCCCGCAGCCACCCGCTGGCCGTCGGCAACATGAACGGCGCGCCGGTGCGGCTGCGGTACTACGCCAACCGGCAGGCCCTGGCCGAGGCGCTGCGCGGCGAACGCGCCCGGCCCCGCGACCCCCGGCTGGGCGCGGAGGACCGGGCCGAGGCCCGCCGCAGACTGCATCGGTTCGCCTCGCTGGTGGACGGGGACCGCAAGGTGCTGGCGTTCGACCCGGAGGGACGCGGGCGGGTCGCGGAGGTCTTCGGCGACCTGGAGCGCGCCGACCGGATCTCCGTGGTGGTGCCCGGCGCGGGCACCGATCTGCTCACCTTCCAGCGCTCCGCCCTCCCCCGCTCCGCCCCGGTGGGCATGGCGCTGGCGCTCCGCCGGGCCCAGCGGGAGGCACGGCCCGAGGTGCGCACCGCGGTGATCGCCTGGGCCGACTACACCGCCCCGGAGGGTCTGGGCGTGGACGCGGCGACCGCCTCGCTCGCCGCCGCGGGCGCGGGCCGGCTGTCCGCGCTGGTGAGGGCCCTGCCGGGCGAGGCGGGCGTCGCGCTGTTCTGCCACAGCTACGGCTCGGTGGTGTGCGGGCTGGCCGCGCGGTCGCTGCCCGGCCGGGTCACCGACATCGTGGTGGCCGGCAGCCCCGGCATGCGCGCCGAGCGTGCCTCCCGGCTCGGCTCCCGGGCGCGGATCTGGGCCGCCCGCTCCGCCGGGGACTGGGTCGGGGAGCTGCCGCACGTGGAGCTCGGCGGGCTGGGCCACGGGGCCGACCCGGTCTCCCCCGCGTTCGGCGCGAGGGTGCTGTCCGCGGCGGGGGCCAAGGGGCACACCGGATACTTCGCGCCAGGCAGCGAAAGTCTGGGGAATTTCGCTCTGATCGCGGCCGGGGATCCCTCCGCCGTGCACTGCGCACGCGAAGAAGACGCGTGCGGAACCCTTCCTACCGGAGGGTCGCCGGTCAGAGGCACGTAGCGCCGGAAAAATTTGGGGCCTGTCGGACACGGGACGGCGAGGGGGAGGCACGCTTACGATGAGCCGCATGGGTGACGTACTGGCCGGATTTCATGCCGCCTGGGAGTTCGAGTCCGACTCCGTGCTCATCCGCTACGAACGGGGGATCCGCACACCGAGACTGTTCCAGGCGCTCGGCGAGCGCCGTGTGCCGCTCGCCGCCCTCGCCGGGGTCGAGCTGTCCCGCGGGCGGCGCGGCACCGTCGTGCTG
This sequence comes from Streptomyces sp. NPDC002734, assembly GCF_040295685.1. Classification (NCBI taxonomy): domain Bacteria; kingdom Bacillati; phylum Actinomycetota; class Actinomycetes; order Kitasatosporales; family Streptomycetaceae; genus Streptomyces; species Streptomyces sp. NPDC002734. Next base: position 52,966 of record NZ_JBEOVU010000020.1, on the reverse strand, counting down.
CGCGCGCGGCCGAGGGCGGGGGCCGACCCGCTGATGGACGCCGCCGACGGCCAGCTGCCCGAGGGCAGCGACCCGTACCGGCTGGTGCTGCCCGCCGACCGGGAGACGCTGGCCGAGTACTACGCGGACGAGCTGCGCGCCCTGCTGCCGGGCGACCCGGGGCCGACGACGAGCTGTCTGGTCGCGCCGCCGGAGCCGCCGCGGCAGTTCAAGGCCTACGACGCGAAGGCGTCCTTCGACGGCTCGACGGTGACCTTCCGCTGGTCCTGGACGGGCGCGTCCTCCGCCAAGTGGAAGACGGGCGACCAGTACGTGCCGGTGGCGGACCTGGCCGGGGTGGAGTGGAGGTCCCCGGAGGCGCTGGAGGGCCACCTGCGGCTGCTGCGGCGCGGCACCTCGGACCACGGGGCGCACGTGCCGGTGGACCAGGACCCCTCGGCGGTGGTGTTCGGGCTCGGGTACGGCCCGGTGCACGAGTCGCTCCCGTTCGCGGCGGCGGTCCTGGCCGCGGCGCGGGCCGCCGGCGGCGCGGCGGCCAAGAGCACGACCGAGCGGATGACGCCGGTGGCGGTCGGGGTGACCCGGCGCGACCCGGCGGACATCGCCGACCGGATCCGCCACCTCGGCGAGCTGCACCAGGCGGGGCTGGTCACCGACGAGGAGTTCACCGCCAAGAAGGCCGACCTCCTCGCCGAACTCTGAGCACGCCGGTCGGTGAGCGTCCCCGGCGTGCTCAGAGTTCGGCGAGTCGGTGCGCGTCCCGGCGGTCGACGCGTCAGTACGCGTCCCCGGTGGTCGACGAGGTGATGATGCCGTCGTGGGCGAAGTCCCCCGGCGGGATGCCCGGGTGGTGGCCCCCGGGACGCGGGCGCGGGCCGGGCGGACCGAGGGCCAGCCGGGAGACGATGCGGTAGCGGTCGCCCCGGTAGACGGAGTGGACGTACTCGACGGGGCGTCCGGAGGTGTCCGTGGTGAGGCGCTCGATGAGCAGCGCCGGGGAGAGCACCGGCACGTCGAGGACGGCGGCCTCCGCCTCGTTGACGACGGTCGGCTCGATGGACTGGGTGGCCTCGTGCACGGTCACCCCGTGGTGCTCCCTGAGGTGGTCGTAGAGGTCGCCGGCCTCCAGTTCGTCCGAGGTGAGCGAGGCGGGCACCAGGGTGGCCGGGAAGTGCAGGTGCTCGACGGCCATCGGGGCCCCGTCGACCAGGCGCAGCCGGGCGATGTAGACCAGCTCGGCGGCCGGCGAGATCCGCAGCCGGCGGCCGATGCGGGCCCCGGCCTGAAGGGTGGCGCGCTCCAGGATGCGGCTGGACCAGGAGCCGGAGGCGGAGGGGACGTCCAGCGGGGCCCGGTCCGAGGTCAGCTCCTGGGTGATCTTGGCGGGGGCGACGAAGGTGCCCCGGCCCTGTTCCCTGGTCAGCAGGCCGGTGGCCACCAGGCCGTCGACCACCGCGCGCAGGGTGGGCCGGGACACGCCGAGTTCGGCGCACAGGGCGCGCTCGGAGGGGATCGCGTCGCCCGGCCGGCTGGCCTCGATCAGCACGCGCAGGTGCTCGCGGACACGTTCCCGTTTGAGCATGGCGCTCGACGACCCGCTCCGCACGGCGGCCTCCCTCCCCGGCCGCGGACGGACCGGCTGGTCAACTACCCAACCCGCCGACCGGTCAACTGGTCAAGCGCCGTGCCACACCTTCCCTCAGACCCAAGTGGGCAGTATTTCCAAGGGTGTTGAGTAATTCCTGGTGGGATTGACGGGCCCTCCGGAGGGTGCCAACTTCGTTTACCACTCAATGCCGGATGACCAATTGGTCAGGTCTCATCGAGGTGACCGTGAAGATCCGCATCATCGCCGGACTGTCCGCCCTGGCGGCGGCAGCCGCGCTCACCAGCTGCAGTTCGGGTTCGTCCTCCGACAAGGGCGACGGCCCGCAGAAGATCACCGTGTGGATCATGAAGGACAGCGTCACCGACGACTTCCTCGCCCGCTTCACCAAGGCCTTCGAGAAGGACCACCCCGATCTGGACCTGGACGTCCAGATCCAGGAGTGGAACGGCATCGGGGAGAAGGTCACCGCGGCCCTGGCCAGCAACGACGCCCCGGACGTGATCGAGGTCGGCAACACCCAGGTCGCGCAGTACTCGGCGAGCGGCGGGGTGAAGGACCTCAGCGACAAGGTGGAGGAACTCAAGGGCTCCGACTGGCTGCCGGGCCTGGCCGAGCCGGGGAAGATCGACGGCAAGCAGTACGGCATCCCCTGGTACGCGGCCAACCGGGTGGTCATTTACCACAAGGACCACTTCGCGAAGGCCGGCATCAAGGAGCCTCCGAAGACCCGGGACGAGTGGATCGAGGTCACCGAGAAGCTGAACAGCGGCAAGGTCCAGGGCATCTACCTGCCGGGCCAGAACTGGTACACGCTGGCCGGCTTCGTCTGGGAGGACGGGGGCGACCTCGCGGTCCACACCCAGGGCCCGTGGAAGGGTTCGCTGGACAGGCCCGAGGCGCTGCGCGGCATGGAGTTCTACAAGAAGCTCCAGGCGCTCGGCAAGGGCCCCAAGGACTCCGACGAGGCCGAGCCGCCGCAGGCGGAGGTGTTCGCCAAGGGCGACGTCGCCCAGGTGATCGCGGTGCCCGGCGGCGCGAAGATCATCGAGCAGGCCAATCCCGAACTCGCCGGCAAGCTGGGCTTCTTCCCGGTCCCCGGCAACACGGCGGGCAAGCCGGGCGCGACCTTCACCGGCGGGTCCGACCTGATCGTCCCTGAGGCGTCCGCGCACCAGGACGCCGCCTACCAGGTGATCGAGGCGCTGGCCGGAGACACGTGGCAGAGCGACATGGCCAGGACCATGAGCTACGTGCCCAACCGGACCTCGCTGGCCTCCGTCATCCAGGACAACGAGGGCACCGCGGCGATGGCCGCGGCCGCCGCCCAGGGCCGGGCGACGCCCAACTCGCCGCAGTGGGCCGCCGTCGAGGCCGCCAACCCGATCAAGGAGTACATGACGGCCGTCCTCACCGGCCAGGACATGGCGAAGGCGGCGAAGAAGGCCTCCGAGAGCATCACCAAGACCCTGAACTCATGAACCGGCCGGCATCCGCGGACGCGCGGGAGGGGACGGCGGCGGGCGCCCCTGCCGAGGTCCCCGGCCCCTCCCCCGTCTCCTCCCGGAGCCGTGGCCGCTTCGACCCGCGCGGCCTGTGGCCCTACCTGCTGATCGCCCCCACCGTCGTGGGCGCCGTGCTGCTGCTGGGCTACCCCCTGATCCGGAACCTGCTGATCTCGGTGCAGGCGTTCGGGATGGGCGAGCTCATCCGCGGCGACGCCGGTTTCGTGGGGCTGGACAACTACCGGGAGATCCTGTCCGACCCCGAGCTGTGGGAGGTCGTCCGCCGCACCCTGTGGTGGACGCTGCTCAACGTCGTGCTGATCATGGTGCTCGGCACGCTGGTGGCGCTGATGCTCCAGCGGCTGGGCCGGGTGATGCGGATCGTGGTGACCAGTGGCCTGGTGCTCGCCTGGGCCAGCCCGGTCATCGCGACCACCACGGTCTTCCAGTGGCTGTTCGCCTCCCGGCTCGGCGTCGTGAACTGGGCGCTCACCCGCCTCGGCTTCACCTCCTTCGAGGACTTCTCCTGGACGGCGAACGGCACGGCCGCCTTCACCGTGCTGCTGCTGATCGTGGTGTGGCAGTCGGTGCCCTTCGTCGCGATCACCCTGCACGCGGCGCTGCTGACGGTGCCGGCCGAGCTCTACGAGTCGGCGCGGCTGGACGGGGCGGGGGCGTGGCGGATCTTCCGGTCGATCACCCTGCCGATCCTGCGGCCGGTCTTCGGGCTGATCCTGTGCCTGGAGATCATCTGGGTCTTCCGCTGCTTCGCCCAGATCTGGGCGATCACCGGCGGCGGACCCGACCAGGCCACCACCACGCTGCCGGTCTACGCCTACCGGATCGCCCAGTCCCTGCACCGCTACGACCTCGGCGCGGCGGTGTCCACCCTGACCGTGCTCCTGCTGCTGGTCGTGCTGATCCCGTACCTGCGCCAGATGCTCCGTCAGGAGGCCGAGGAATGAGCAGAGGAGTGAGCCGGGCGGCGCGGCGCCGTCTGCCACTGAACGCCGGGGCGCTGATCGTCTTCGTCCTCTCGGCGTTCCCCGTCTACTGGATGATCCTCACGGCGTTCAAGCCGACGCCGGAGATCCAGGCGGAGACCCCGGTCTTCTGGCCCACCTCCCTGACCCTGGAGCACTTCGCCACCGCCGCCCGGGCCGACGGCTTCGCGCAGTTCTGGCGCAACAGCCTGCTGGTGACCCTGACCTGCGTGGTGCTGGCGCTGCTGGTGGCGCTGGGCGCGGCCTTCGCGGTGGCGCGGATGCGCTGGAAGGGCCGCCGGGCCTTCGTGCTGATGGTGTTCGTCGCCCAGGTCGCGCCCTGGGAGGCGCTGCTGATCCCGATGTACGTCATCGCCCGGGACACCGACATGCTCGACCGGCTGCCGACGCTCACCCTGATCTACTTCATGATCACGCTGCCCTTCACGGTGGTGACCCTCCGGTCGTTCCTCACCGGCATCCCGGTGGAGCTCGAGGAGGCCGCCCGGGTCGACGGGTGCACCCGCTCCCAGGCGTTCCGCCGCGTCACCTTCCCGCTGCTGGCGCCCGGCCTGCTGGCGACCTCGCTCTTCGGCTTCATCACCGCCTGGAACGAGTTCGCCTTCGCCAACATGCTGATCATCAAGAACCAGGACGACCGCACCCTGCCGGTCTGGCTCTCCTCGTTCTCCAACGTCTTCGGCACCGACTGGGGGGCCACCATGGCCGCCTCCACGCTGTTCGCCCTTCCCGTCCTGCTGCTCTTCCTGGTGCTCCAGCACCGGGTCGCCGCCGGCATGGCCGGCGGCGCGGTGAAGGGGTAGGGCGCCGCCGCAGCGCGCGCCGCTCCCCCCACCCCGCACGTCCCACCCGCACGTCCTCCGGGCCGGCGCCCTCCCCTGCCGGTCCGGCCCCCACCCCTCAGGAGAGGACGCTCGCATGACCTCCAGCACGAGCCCCACGCACGTCAGAGGCAACCGGATCCGCGCCACCCTCCTCGCCGCCGCGCTCGCCGCCGGCGTCGGCTGCGCCACCCTCACCACCCTGCCCGCGGCCGCCGCCGGGGAGCAGGTCAAGGTCCAGTACCGGCAGAGCTCCACCGGCGGCGACCAGGCCGAGCCCTGGTTCAAGGTGGTGAACACCGGCTCCTCCTCGGTGTCCCTCGGCCAGGTGAAGCTGCGGTACTACTTCAAGGCCGAGGCGGGCGCCTCGTACACCTTCCGCTGCTCCTGGGCGGTCAAGGGCTGCGCCAACATCACCGGGACCTTCGGGACCCTCGCCAACCCGACCTCCACAGCCGACCGCTACCTGGAGATCGGCTTCACCTCCGGGGCCGGCAGTCTCGCCGCGGGCGCCGACAGCGGCGACCTGCAGCTGCGCTTCTACCGCTCCGACTGGCGCCCGCTGGTGCAGAGCGACGACTACTCCTTCGGCCCCTCCCAGACCTCCTACGGGGACTGGAACAAGGTCACCGCGACCGTCGGCGGCACCCCGGTCTGGGGCACCGCGCCCGCCGGCAACACCCCCTCCCCCGACCCGACCGACCCCACCGACCCGCCGACGAACCCGCCGGGCGGCGGCGCCACGCTCTTCGACGACTTCACGTACACCTCGCACACCGACCCGGCGCTCGCCTCCCACGGCTGGAGCGTGCGCTCCAACTCCGGCGGCCCCGGCGTGCCCGGCGCGACCTGGGCGCCGGACAACGTCACCTTCGTGCGCGACGGCTCCAACACGGTGATGAACCTGGAGACCTCCACGGCCGGCACCGCCGGGACCACCGAGATGACCGAGGTCCTCACCCGCGCGGTCAAGTTCCGCAACGGCACCTACGCGGCCCGGGTCCACTTCTCCGACGCCCCGCGCAGCGGTCCGGACGGCGACCGTCTCGTGCAGACCTTCTTCACCATCAACGACCTCACCGCGCCGATGGCCGACGACTACGCCGAGTACGACTTCGAGTACCTGCCCAACGGCGGCTGGGGCGAGCCCTCCAACATCCTGTACACCACATCCTGGGAGACCTACCGGCCCGACCCGTGGGAGGCGGTCAACGCGCACAGCGAGTCCCGCACCAGCTACGCCGGCTGGCACGACCTGGTCGTCACGATCGACAACAGCAGCATCGTCTACTACGTGGACGGCCAGGAGTTCGGCCGTCACGACTCCCGGTACCTGCCGGAGCGGCCGATGTCGATCAACTTCAACCAGTGGCTGATCGACCTGGCCGGCCAGACCAGCACCACGCCGCGCTCCTACGACCAGAAGGTCGACTACGTCCTCCACGTGAAGGACCAGGTCCTCACCCCGGCCCAGGTGGCGGCCAAGGTGGCGGCCTACCGCACGGCCGGGACCGCCTTCCAGGACACGGTGCCCACCGCGTAACGGGCGCGGGAAAGGTGGGCGGCGCGGAGGGGAAGGACCTCCACGCCGCCCCATCTTCCGCACACAGGTGCGGATATTTCACCCGTTCAGGTGAGCCTGGATTGGGCGCCATGCCCCATGGGCAGCCCAAGGTCACAGCGGGTCAGGCCCTCCGCAGGACATACGGAGGGCGCCGGTCCGTTCGTGCGCGGCCGGAGGGGAGCGGCGGACGAACGGACCGGCGGCGTATCGTCGCGGCATGGTCTTCGCCCGACGCGCCCTGCCCGACGACGCCCGTGAGGTGCTGCGGCTCCGCCAGGTCATGCTCGACGCTGTGCATCCCGGACGCACGCCGTCGGATCCGGGCGGTACGCCCGAGTGGCACGCCGGGGCGCTGGAGCCGCTGCGGCGCCGGCTCGCCGACAAGGACGGCGACTTCGCCGCGTTCGTGGTCGACCACCCCGAGAACCCCGGGGCGCTGGCGTCGCTGGCGGTCGGGCAGATCGGTTACCACATCGGCGGGCCGGACAACCCGGGCGGGCTCGACGGCCACGTGTTCAGCGTGGCGACCGATCCGGACGCGCGTCGCCGTGGGTACTCGCGGGCCTGCGTGGAACTGCTGCTCTCCTGGTTCCGCGAGCAGGGCTGCGGGCGGGCCGGGCTCACCGCGTCGGCCGACGCCGAGCCGCTCTACACCTCGCTCGGTTTCGTCCCCAACCCGTACCCCTCGATGCGGCTGGTGTTCTGATCCGCCTACGCTTTTCGACATGAACAGCTTGGCGATGATCGAGTCCTGGCCCGTGACCACCGCCGCGGCGGGCGTGGTGCGGGCGGACGGCACGGTGGCCGGCGTCCACGGCCCCGTCGACCACCGGTTCCCGCTGGCCTCGGTCACCAAGCCGCTGGCCGCGTACGCGGTGCTGGTGGCGTACGAGGAGGGCGCGCTCGAGCTGGACGAGCCGGCCGGCCCCGAGGGCGCGACCGTCCGCCACCTCCTCGCACACACCTCCGGTCTCGCCTTCGACGAGCACAGGGTGATGGCCGCCCCCGGGGAGCGGCGGATCTACTCCAACGCCGGCTTCGAGGAGCTGGGCCGCCACCTGGAGAAGGCGACGGAGATGCCCTTCGCCGAGTACGCCCGTCAGGCCGTGCTGGAGCCCCTCGGCATGACCGCCACCACCCTGGACGGCTCGCCCGCCAAGGACGGCGTCTCCACCGTCTCCGACCTGCTCCGCTTCGCGGCCGAGGTCCAAGCCCCGCGCCTGCTGGACCCGCGGACGGTGCTGGAGGCGATGACCGTGCAGTTCCCCGGCACCAAGGGGGTGCTCCCCGGGTACGGGCACCAGAACCCCAACGACTGGGGCCTCGGCTTCGAGATCCGCGACGGCAAGTCCCCGCACTGGACCGGCTCCTCGTCCTCCCCCGCCGTCTTCGGCCACTTCGGCCAGTCCGGCACCTTCCTGTGGGTCGACCCCCACGCCCGCCTCGCCTGCGTCGCCCTCACCGACCGCCCCTTCGCCCAGTGGGCGATCGACGCCTGGCCCCCGTTCACCGACGCGGTACTGGCCGAGGCCCGCTAGACGGTCAGGCGGTCAGATGGCCGGGGCGGCCTGAGGCCGGTCGGGGAACTCCCACACCAGGAACTCCGCCGCGTCGGCCGCCTCCGCCACGAGGCCCTTCTCGTCCGAGAGACGGGCCGCGTCACCCGGGGCCAACACCCGTCCCTCCAGGACCAGTTCACCGGTGGCGAGGTGGAGGTAGAGCGAACCGGTGTCGGGCAGCACCACGTTCTCGCCCGCGGCGAGGCGATGGATGTGCAACACCGCGCCCGCCTCCGGGAGTTCGTACGCCCCCGCCCCCAACTCCCGCACCAGCGTGTACGCCGGCTCGCCGCCCGCTGCCACGGGCGTCAGCCACATCTGAAGGAAGCGCAGCGGTACGGTCCCGTCGTTGCGCTCGACGTGGCGGACCCCGGCCGCGGCGCTGAGGTGCTGCAGGTCGCCGCGGCGCACCCGCCGCTCGCGTCCGCCGGAGTCGCGGTGGGTGAGCTCGCCCTCCAGGACCCAGGTGACGATCTCCACGTGGCGGTGCGGATGCTCGTCGAATCCGGAGCCCGGCTCCAGCCGCTCCTCGTTGACGGCGATCAGCGGGCCGAAGCCGAGGTTGTCCGGGTCGTAGTGGGAGCCGAAGGAGAAGGCGTGGCGGGTGGTGATCCCCGCGCCGGGGTCACCGCCCGGGTACCGGTCGCCGGCCCGCCGTACGTCGATGGTCACACCGGCCACGCTACCGGCGCCGCACCCCGCGGCCCGCGGGGCCCGCCGAGCGGTTGCCAGCCCGGTGTGACGGTCCGCACACGTACCGCTGCCACCCGGCGCGTCGCAAGCCCACCGGCATGGGGCACCCTTGGGGGCGTGCCCGCACCAGATCCTTCCGAAGCCGCTCCGTCCGCGTCCGGCCCGCCCGCCCCGCACCGCTACTCCGCCACGCTGAAACGGCTGGAGCGGTCGTCCGGCAGCCTCGCCGCGCAGGCGATCGCGCGGATGGACGAGACGCTGCCCTGGTACCGGGCGATGCCTCCGGAGAACCGGTCCTGGATCGGCCTGGTCGCGCAGGCGGGCATCGCCGCGTTCACCGAGTGGTTCCGCCGCCCGCAGACCCCGACGCAGGCGATCTCGACCGACGTCTTCGGCACGGCCCCCCGCGAGCTGACCCGCGCCATCACGCTGCGGCAGACCGTGGAGATGGTGCGCACCACCATCGAGGTGATGGAGTCGGCGATCGACGAGGTCGCCGCTCCGGGCGACGAGTCGGTGCTGCGCGAGGCACTGCTGGTCTACGCGCGGGAGATCGCCTTCGCCACCGCCCAGGTGTACGCCCAGGCCGCCGAGGCGCGCGGCGCCTGGGACGCCCGCCTGGAGTCGCTGGTGGTCAACGCGGTGCTCTCCGGGGAGGCCGACGAGGGCGCGGTGAGCCGGGCCGCGGCGCTGGGCTGGAACTCGCCGGAGCACGTGTGCGTGGTGCTGGGCACCGCCCCCGAGGGCGACAGCGAGCTGACCGTGGAGGCGATCCGCCGCGCCGCGCGGCACACCAAGCTTCAGGTGCTGACCGGCGTGCTGGGCCACCGCCTGGTGGTGATCGCCGGCGGCAGCGACAACCCGATGCACGTGGCGAAGTCGCTGATCGGGCCGTTCGCGGCCGGTCCTGTGGTGGCCGGCCCCGTGGTGCCCGACCTGCTGGCGGCGACCCGTTCCGCGCAGGCGGCGACCGCCGGGCTCAAGGCGTGCTCGGCCTGGCCGGACGCCCCTCGTCCGGTGCTGGCGGACGACCTGCTGCCGGAGCGCGCGATCGCCGGGGACCCGATGGCGCGCGAGCAACTGGTGGAGGAGATCTACAGACCGCTGGAGGAGGCCGGATCGGCGTTGCTGGAGACGCTCAGCGTCTACCTGGAGCAGGCGAGCAGCCTGGAGGGCGCGGCCCGCATGCTGTTCGTCCACCCCAACACCGTGCGCTACCGGCTCCGACGTGTGACCGATGTCACCGGGTGGTCACCCTCCGACGTCCGCTCCGCGTTCGCCCTGCGGGTGGCCCTGGTCCTCGGGCGTCTCACCGACGGTGATCACCTCGCCTGAGCGTTTGTCCAGGTCCTACAACTAGCCTTGCCGTTCTTCGTCCCTGTCCCCACGGGCGGGGGCCGCCGTCTCCGAGAGAGAGTGTGAAAGTGCTCGTACTCGTCGCTCCCGGCCAGGGCGCCCAGACGCCCGGCTTCCTGACTCCCTGGCTCGAACTCCCCGGCGCCGCCGACCGCCTCGCCGCGTGGTCGGACGCGATCGGCCTCGACCTCGTCCACCACGGGACCGAGGCCGACGCCGACGCGATCCGTGACACCGCGGTGGCGCAGCCGCTGCTGGTCGCGGCCGGTCTGCTGTCCGCGTCCGCGCTCGGCGACGTGACGCCCGGCGCGGTCGCCGGTCACAGCGTCGGCGAGATCACCGCCGCCGCGTTCGCCGGCGTGCTGGAGGACTCCGCCGCCCTGTCGCTGGTGCGTACCCGCGGTCTGGCGATGGCCGAGGCCGCCGCCGTCACCGAGACGGGGATGGCCGCGCTGCTCGGCGGCGACCCCGACGTGACCGTCGCGCACCTGGAGAAGCTGGGCCTGACCCCGGCGAACATGAACGGCGCGGGCCAGATCGTGGCGGCGGGCACCGCCGCGCAGATCGAGGCGCTGGTCGAGGACAAGCCCGAGGGCGTGCGCCGCGTGGTGCCGCTGAAGGTGGCCGGCGCGTTCCACACGCACCACATGGCCCCCGCGGTCGACACGCTCGCCGCGGCCGCCGAGGCGCTCACCCCGGCCGACCCGCGGGTCGCCTACGTCTCCAACAAGGACGGCGCGGCGGTCTCCTCCGGCGCCGAGGTGCTGAAGCGGCTGGTCGGCCAGGTCGCCAACCCGGTCCGCTGGGACCTGTGCATGGAGACGTTCCAGAAGCTCGGTGTGACCGCGCTGATCGAGGTCTGCCCCGGCGGCACCCTCACGGGCATCGCCAAGCGCGCCCTGCCGGGCGTCAAGACGCTCGCCCTCAAGACCCCCGACGACCTCGACGCGGCCCGCGCGCTCATCGCCGACCACGCCTGACGCCCCAGAAGGAGCCGACCGAACATGTCGAAGATCAAGCCCAGCAAGGGCGCCCCGTACGCGCGGATCCTGGGCGTGGGCGGCTACCGCCCCGCGCGGGTCGTGCCCAACGAGGTGATCCTCGAGACGATCGACTCCTCCGACGAGTGGATCCGGTCGCGCTCCGGCATCCAGACCCGGCACTGGGCGAACGACGAGGAGACCGTCTCCGCGATGTCCCTGGAGGCGGCCGGCAAGGCGCTGGCCGCCGCCGGGATCGGCGCCGAGCAGGTGGGCGCGGTCGTGGTCTCGACGGTCTCGCACTTCGAGCAGACCCCGGCCGTCGCCACCGAGATCGCCGCGAAGCTCGGCACGAACAAGGCGGCCGCCTTCGACATCTCGGCCGGCTGCGCGGGCTTCGGCTACGCGCTGACCCTCGCCAAGGGCATGGTCGTCGAGGGGTCCGCCGAGTACGTGGTCGTGATCGGCGTGGAGCGCCTGTCGGACCTGACGGACCTGGAGGACCGCGCGACGGCCTTCCTGTTCGGCGACGGCGCGGGCGCCGTGGTGGTCGGCCCGTCCGACGAGCCCGGCATCGGCCCGACGGTCTGGGGTTCCGAGGGCGACAAGTCCGGCGTCATCAAGCAGACGGTCTCCTGGAACCGCTACCGCGTCGGCGACCTCGACGAGCTGCCGCTGGACGAGGCCGGCCGGGTGAAGTTCCCCGCCCTCACCCAGGAGGGCCAGACGGTGTTCCGCTGGGCCGTCTTCGAGATGGCGAAGGTCGCCCAGCAGGCGCTGGACGCGGCGGGCATCGCCCCGGACGAGCTGGACGTGTTCATCCCGCACCAGGCCAACGAGCGCATCATCGACTCGCTGTTCAAGACCCTCAAGCTCCCCGGGACGGTCACCGTCGCGCGGGACGTCCGCACCACCGGCAACACCTCGGCCGCCTCCATCCCGCTGGCGATGGACCGGCTGATGGAGACGGGCGAGGCCAAGAGCGGCGACACGGCCCTGGTCATCGGATTCGGTGCCGGACTGGCCTACGCCGCGACGGTCGTCACCCTCCCCTAGCCGTTCCGTCCGGGACGAGGCGTTCCGGCACGGACATGTGGACATCGAGCGCCACACCCTCAGAAATACATCTACGAAGGAGCGCCGACATGGCCGCCACCCAGGAAGAGATCGTCGCCGGTCTCGCCGAGATCGTGAACGAGATCGCCGGCATCCCCACCGAGGACGTCCAGCTGGACAAGTCCTTCACCGACGACCTGGACGTCGACTCCCTGTCCATGGTCGAGGTCGTCGTCGCCGCCGAGGAGCGCTTCGACGTGAAGATCCCGGACGAGGACGTCAAGACGCTCAAGACGGTGGGCGACGCCGCCGACTACATCCTCAAGCACCAGAGCTGAGCGACCCTCAGCACCTGGGCTTGGCCCCCGCCACCCGGCAGCGTCGCCGCCGCGGGTGCCTCGCCTCCCGGGCGTAGGCACCCGCCGCGGTGACAGTGCGGTGGCGCCGTTATTCCTCGTACCTCGTTGGAGAAGAGTTCCCGTGAGCCCGACCAATCGCACCGTGGTCGTCACCGGTATCGGCGCAACCACACCGCTGGGTGGCGACGTAGCCTCGACCTGGGAGGGCCTGGTCGCCGGACGTTCCGGCGTCACCCCCCTCACCCAGGAGTGGGCCGCCGAGCAGCCCGTCCGCATCGCCGCGCAGATCGCCGTGGAGCCGACCGAGGTCATCCCCCGCCCGCAGGCCCGCCGGCTGGACCGTTCGGCGCAGTTCGCGCTGGTCGCCGCCCAGGAGGCGTGGGCCGACGCCGGTTTCACCGCCAAGGCCGGTGAGGAGGGCGCGGGCGTCGAGCCCGAGCGTCTGGGCGCCGTCATCGCCTCCGGCATCGGCGGCGTGACCACCCTGCTGGGCCAGTACGACGTGCTGAAGGAGAAGGGCGTCCGCCGCGTCTCCCCGCACACCGTCCCCATGCTGATGCCGAACAGCCCCTCGGCCAACGTGGGCCTGGCCGTGAACGCCCGGGCGGGCGTCCACACGCCGGTCTCCGCCTGTGCCTCGGGTGCCGAGGCCATCGGCTACGCCATCGAGATGATCCGCAGCGGCCGCGCCGACGTGGTCGTCGCGGGCGGCACCGAGGCGGCGATCCACCCGCTGCCGATGGCCGCGTTCGCGAACATGATGGCGATGTCGAAGAACAACGACGACCCCGAGGGCGCCTCGCGTCCCTACGACACGGACCGCGACGGCTTCGTGATGGGCGAGGGCGCCGGTGTCCTGATCCTGGAGTCCGCCGAGCACGCCGCCGCGCGCGGCGCCCGCGTGTACGCGGAGGCGGTCGGCCAGGGCATCTCCGCCGACAGCCACGACATCGTGCAGCCGGAGCCCGAGGGACGCGGCATCCAGGCCGCCCTGCGCAACCTGCTGGACTCCACCGACCTGGACCCGGCCGAGCTGGTCCACGTCAACGCGCACGCCACCTCGACGCCCGCGGGCGACATCGCGGAGCTCAAGGGCCTGCGCGCGGTGTTCGGCGACGACACGGACCACATCGCGGTCTCCGGCACCAAGTCGATGACGGGTCACCTGCTCGGCGGCGCCGGCGGCGTCGAGTCGGTCGCCACGGTGCTGGCGCTGTACAACCGGGTGGCGCCGCCCACGATCAACATCAAGGAGCTGGACCCGGCGGCCGCGGGACTCGCCGACGTGGTCCGCGACGAGGCGCGCAAGCTGCCGGTCGACGGCCGGATCGCCGCGCTGAACGACTCGTTCGGCTTCGGCGGCCACAACGTGGTGCTGGCCTTCCGGACGGTCTGACACCGCCCGCACGGCTGAGGGCCCCCGCTCCGGCGGGGGCCCTCTCGCGTTCCGTGCGGGGTGTTCCGTGCGGGGCCTGACGTGCGGGGCGCGGCGTGCTCTGCGGGTCAGACGACCTGGTGGAGCCAGCGGACGGGGGCGCCCTCGCCGGCGTGGCGGAAGGACTCCAGCTCGTCGTCCCACGGCTTGCCGAGCAGCTTCGCCACCTCGGCCTCGAGCTCCGTCTCGCCCTTGCGGGCGCGGGCCAGCGCGGCGCGCAGCCGGTCCTCGGGGATCATGATGTCGCCGTGGATGCCGGTGACGGCGTGGAAGATGCCGAGCCCGGGCGTGCAGCTGTAGCGCTCGCCCTCGGCGCCGGCGCAGGGCTCCGAGGTGACCTCGAAGCGCAGCATCTGCCAGCCGCGCAGCGCGGAGGCCAGCTTGGAGGCCGTGCCGGCCTTGCCCTGCCAGGACAGCTCCGAGCGCCAGGTGCCGGGCGAGGCGGGCTGCCGGATCCAGTCCAGGTTCACGCGCGCGCCGAGCACTCCGGCGACCGCCCACTCGACGTGCGGGCACAGCGCGCGGGGAGCGGAGTGCACGTACAGAACCCCACGTGTCGTCACCGAGACCTCCTCGAAGCGGCGCGCTTGCCACGGACAGAACGGACGGACGGGGCTCCTGGGTTCCCGGACAGCGGCCTGACGGCGTGTCGGGGGAGCCACGGAGCGAGGCTATCGTGCCGACGGGTGGCGAGTGTGACGTACGGTCGGTCCCACGGCCGCGAAACGCCGCCATTCACCCGGTGGGACGCTTGTACGGGCGGGCGGGGCGGCATCCGGGCGGCACCGGGAACTCCCGCGCGTTCTCATGGTGGGGGGCACGAGCGACCTGTGCCCCCTTTCGCCGGAACCATGGGCGCCACGGCCCACGAGAGCACCGGAAGGAGCCCCGGGCATGCCGACCCCCTGCCGCGTGAGGCCGCGGCCCGCCGTCCTGGCGGCCGTCGCGCTCGCCGCGCTGCCGGCGCTGGCCGCGTGCGGCGGCGGCGAGGAGGCCGCGGCGCCCCGTCCGAAGGCCTCGCCGTCGCCCTCCTCCTGGGACCGCTCGCCCGACTCGGTGGCCGCCGTCGGCGACTCGATCACCACGGGGTTCGACTCCTGCCAGGTCCTCTCCGACTGCCCGAGCGTGTCCTGGTCCACGGGGGACTCCCCGGAAGTGCGGAGCCTGGCGGCCCGGCTGCTGGGGGACGGCGCGACCGCCCGGGCGCGCAGCTGGAACTTCGCGGAGACCGGCGCCCGGATGTCCGACGTGGAGGGGCAGATGCGGCTGGCCGCCGCCAGGCGGCCGGAGCTGGTGACGGTGCTGGCCGGCGCCAACGACGCCTGCCGCGGGTCGGTGAAGGGGATGACTCCGGTGGAGACGTTCCGCGAGCAGTTCGGGACGGCCCTGCGCACGCTGCGCCGGGAGTCCCCGAAGACGCAGGTGTACGTGGCGTCGATCCCGGACCTCAAGCGGCTGTGGGAGGTCGGCCGGGGGACGTCGATGGCACAGGAGATCTGGAAGCTGGGCATCTGCCCGACGATGCTGGGGGAGGCTGAGGCGATGGACCGCAAGGCCGTCGAGCGCCGCAGGAAGGTGCGCGAGCGGGTGGAGGAGTACAACGAGGCGCTGGCCGAGGTGTGCGCGCGGGACCGGCGGTGCCGCACGGACGGCGGGGCGGTCTACGCCTACCGGTTCGGCCCTCGGCAGCTGAGCCGGTGGGACCTTTTCCATCCGGGCGTGGACGGCCAGGCGAGGCTGGCCGACATCGCCTACCGCGCGGTCACGGCCTAGGGTGGCGATCATGAACAGCGAACTCTTCGGCGCCCTTCCCGACGGCGCCTCGGTGCACCGATGGACCCTGGAACGGGCCGGGGTGCGGGTGCGGGTCCTGTCGTACGGCGGCATCGTCCAGTCGGTCGAGACGCCGGACCGCGAGGGCCGCACGGCGGGCATCGCGCTCGGCTTCGACGAGCTCGACGGGTACCGGAAGTTCACCGGCCCGTTCTTCGGCGCGCTGATCGGCCGCTACGCCAACCGGATCGCGGGCGCCCGGTTCACCCTGGACGGCGCCGAGCACACGCTGCCGCGCAACGACGGGGAGAACTGCCTGCACGGCGGTGACGACGCCTTCGACAAGCAGGTCTGGGACGTCGAGCCGGACGGCGGGCACGCGCTGCGGCTGACCCGGGTGAGCCCGGCGGGCGAGGACGGATTCCCCGGCCGCCTGGAGGTCTCCGCGGTGTACGCGCTGGAGGAGGACGGGTCGCTGTCCCTGACGTACGAGGCGGTGACCGACGCCCCGACGGTGGTGAACCTGACCAACCACACGTACTGGAACCTGGCGGGCGCGGGGTCCGGCACGGCGCGCGGGCACCGGCTGCGGCTCGATTCCTCCCGGTACACGCCGGTGGACGAGGCGAACATCCCGGACGGCCCGGTGGCGGAGGTCGAGGGCACGCGCTTCGACTTCCGTGGGACCGAGGGGCGCCTGACGGGTGCGGGCTACGACCACAACCTCGTCCTCGACAAGGGGGTCACCGCCCAGGCGGTGCCGGTGGGCGAGATGTGGGAGGAGTCCACCGGGCGGGTGCTGACGGTCGCCACGACGGAGCCGGGCATCCAGGTGTACACCGGGGACTTCCTGGAGGGCGGCTTCGCCCCGGGCGACGGCGTCGCCCTGGAGACCCAGCACTTCCCGGACTCCCCCAACCGCCCCGACTTCCCCACCACCGTCCTGCGGCCCGGTGAGACGTACCGCTCCCGCACGGTCTACGGCTTCACGACCCGCTGACACTCCGGCGGGGCCGCCCGGACACGGCGGCCCCGCCCCTCACGGCGACAGACCTCGCCGCGAGGGGGCCGGTGGCGACCGGGCCGGCCGCGGGGTGCGAGGTCAGGGCTTGGTGAGGTCCAGCGTGGCGGCGTCGCGGGCGGGCCGGTCCTCGTCCTCGCCGAGGAGGTCGCGGGCCATCAGGGTGGCCCCCGCGACCGCTCCCGGCATCAGGAACACCGCCACGAACGGCACCAGGAAGCACGCCGCCAGCGGCGCCCCGAAGCCCCACACCAGCAGCTTCCGCGACCGCAGCAGCCGCAGCCGCTCCCGCAGCCGGACGTCGCGCCGCTGGAGGGCCACCGAGGTCAGCTCCTCGGTGAGGAAGAACCCGGTGACGAACAGGCCGATCACCGGCACCGCCGTCTGCCCCACCACCGGGACGAACCCGCAGCAGAACAGCAGCAGCCCCCACAGCGCCGCGCGGACCATCACCCGCAGGCTGTCCCGCGCGGAGATCCACAGCTCCCGCAGCAGCGGGAGGTCGGAGACGGCGGCCGTGCCGTCGGGCGACACGTCGCGGTCGACCCGCTCGGAGAGCGCCTCGTAGAAGGGCTGTCCTATCAGCAGCGTCATCGCGGTGAAGGTGAGCACCGCCGCGAGCAGCGCCGCCGCCCAGAGCAGCACGGTGAACGCCACGCGCACCACGTCGGCCCAGGTCTGCGACCAGTCGTCGGCGAAGGGCGTCGCCCAGGCCACCAGATCGGCGCCCCAGACGGCCAGCGCCACCAGCAGGCCCACGTACAGGACCAGCGTGATCAGCCCAGGGATGAGGCCGAAGCCGTACTGCCTGCCGTGCCCGGCCACCCAGCGCTGGCCCTTGAACAGATAACCGAAACCGACCCCGAGATCACGCATGCCGGGAACTCTAGCGGTGCGCCTTCCGGAGCGACCAGGCACCATGGAACGCATGTCCCATACACCTGAACTTCCCGCACAGACCCGCGCCTGGCACCTGCTGAGCCGTCCGGTCGGCGAGCCCAAGCCCTCCGACTTCGCCCTGGTCGAGAGCGAGCTCCCTGAGCTGAAGGAGGGCCGGGTCCTCGTCCGCAACCTGTACTTCTCGGTCGACCCCTACATGCGTGGCCGGATGTCGGACGCCAAGTCCTACGTCGCGCCGTTCGAGCTGGACAAGCCGATGCAGGGCCACGCGATCGGCGAGGTCGTCGCCTCGAACTCCCCGGACCTCGCGGTCGGCGACCATGTGGTGCACATGCTGGGCTGGCGCGACTACGCCTCCCTGGACGCCCGGCACGCCACGAAGGTGGACCCGGACGCCGTCCCGCTCTCCGCCTACCTGGGCGTCCTGGGCATGACCGGCCTGACCGCCTACGCGGGCCTGTTCCGGGTGGCGTCGTTCAAGGAGGGCGACAGCGTCTTCGTCTCCGGCGCGGCCGGCGCGGTCGGCTCCCAGGTGGGCCAGATGGCGAAGCTCAAGGGCGCCTCGCGGGTGATCGGCTCGGCCGGCTCCGCGGACAAGGTCCGGCTGCTCACCGAGGAGTACGGGTTCGACGCGGCCTTCAACTACAAGGACGGCCCGGTGAGCAAGCAGCTCCGCGAGGCCGCCCCGGACGGCGTCGACGTCTACTTCGACAACGTGGGCGCCGACCACCTGGAGGCGGCGCTCGGCTCGCTGAACGTGGGCGGCCGCATCGCGGTCTGCGGCATGATCGCCGTCTACAACGCCACCGAGCCCGTCCCGGGCCCGCGCAACCTGGCCCGGCTGATCCAGACCCGCGGCCGCATCGAGGGCTTCCTGGTCGGCGACCACGAGGACCTGCGCCCGGCGTTCGTCGAGGAGGCCGGCGCCTGGATCCGCTCCGGCGAGCTCAAGTACCGCGAGACGGTGACCGAGGGCATCGAGAACGGGCTGGACGCCTTCCTCGGCATGCTGCTGCGCGGCGACAACGTCGGCAAGGCGGTCGTCAAGGTCTGACACCGCCCGCGGCCCCGCCGCGGCCCCGCCGCCTCTCCCGGCCCGCGCCTAGGTGCACCACCACAGCACCCGCTCGCAGGTGGGCGAGGGGGTGGGCGTCGTGCGGGGCGGGGCCGAGGTCGCGGTCGCGGTCGGGGCCGGTCGCGAGGGGGCCGGTTCGGGGTCCGCGGCCCCCGGCGGCCGCGCGTCCTGGCCGGACTCGGCGGACGCCTGGTCCGCCGGTTCCGCGGCCGACGGCGACGGCGTGGGGCTCGTGGTCTCCGCCTCCGAGGCGGTCGCGGAGGCCGACGGGGACGCCTCGTCCCCGGCGGGGGTGGCGCTCGCGGTCTCCCGCTGCGGCGACGGGGCGGACCGGGGCTCCTCGGCGGGCGCGGTGTCCGCCGCCGCGGCCGCGGGCGTCGTGGGGTCCTTCTCGCCGCCGACGGCCGTCACGGCCGCCACTCCCAGCCCGAGGGCTCCGAGCAGGCAGCCGGCGATCAGCAGCGCGCGGCCCGGCCCGCGCCCGCCGTGCCGCCGTGCGGCGGTCCGGGGCGCGGCCGGCTCCGTCCGCGGTGTGCGGAGTCCGGCGCGGCGGCCTCCGGGGCTCCTGACATCCCCTCCGCGCCTGGTGTCCCCGGCGCCGGTCGCCTCCACGCCGGACTCCTCCACCGCTGCCGTGACGTCCGCCTCACCGGCCGCCCCGCCGACGACGTGGCCGGCCGGCTCGGGGGGTTCGGCGGTTTCGTCAACAGCCTCGGCGTACTTGTGGAGTTCCCACGCCGGCGTTCCACAACCCGGGCAGTTGAACTGCAGGTTGAGATGCCGCCGGCACCGCGCGCAATAGTCCATGAGGCTGGAAGGGTAGGTGCCCGACCGGTGACTTGTCGGGGGGCCCTGGTGAAGGTCGTGTGCGGCATTGGCGGACACCGGCACGCCCCCCGCCGGCGCCCGACAGCACGTGACCGCGCAACAGCGTTCGGTGCACGTCCAGTTGGGTGACGGGCCGGATCAGGTCAGCCAGCCCCTGGCCCGGGTGAGCTCCAGGACGCAGGAGCGGACCTGCTTGAGCTGGGCGGCCGTGAGGGTGGGGACGCCGTCGATCAGTGCCTCGGTGAGCTCCGCGCGGAAGCCGTCGGAGCCGGGCCGCGCCGCTCCCGCCGTCGCAGCCCGCGGCGCCGGGCCGAGGAGCCGGATCTCCGATCCCTTGGGGCCCTTCTCGCCCATCTCCAGGACGAACTCGACCTGGCAGCCCTCCCCGTACAGGTACTTGTCGTCGAGCAGGTCGTTGGCGTGCATGAACACGTCCTCCCCGCCCTCGTCGGGGGCGATGAACCCGTACCCGCGCACCTCGTCGAACCGCAGCACCCTGCCGGTCATCAGCACCGCGAACCCACCCACTCCTTCTTCGGCCGCCGCAGCCCCCGGTCGGCACGGCTGCGGTCGGCGCCTCTTCGGTCGGCACAGCTCCGGTCGGCGCCGGGGACGGGGCACTGCCGGGCGGTGCCCGAAGTTACCGGTGCGGCGCGGGGTGCCGGGCGGCTTTTCCCCGGTCGCGCCCGATCGGTGCGCGCCGACGCCCGCACGAAAGCGGCATAACGGCCGCAACCGGGCGCCGTCGGGGTCCGTCGGACCCCGTCGGGTGCGGCCCCTGTGGAGAATGGGGCGCGCGCGTCGATGTGGCGCGGGAGTCGGCGGAGGTTCTGTTGGTGTTCACCAGGCGTACGTTCGGTGCTCTGGCCGGCACGGCCGTGCTGGGGGTCGCGCTCGCGGCCGACAGCACGGCGGCGCCGCCGACCGAGTCCGCCTCGCGGAACGTGCCGACCGGCCGTCCGCCCGCCCCGCCGCGCGCGGACCGGCGGCCGCACTCGGTGCGGCACGACGGCTACTCGATGATCGTCGACGGGCAGCGCCTGGTGCTGTGGTCCGGGGAGTTCCACCCGTTCCGGCTGCCCAGCCCCTCGCTGTGGCGGGACGCGCTGCAGAAGATCCGCGCCTCGGGTCACAACGCGGTGACCGTGCCGGTGGCCTGGAGTCACCACTCCCCCGCTCCGGGACGGTACGACTTCACCGGGGTGCGCGACCTGGGCCTGCTGCTGCGCACCGCCGCCGAGGAGCACCTGTACGTGGTGCTGCGCCCCGGCCCGTTCCTCGGCGCCGACCTGGACGAGGGCGGCCTGCCGGGCTGGCTGGCCGGCACCGGGGGCGGCGCGGGCGCGGACGACCCCGCCTACCTGGAGCACGTCGACGCCTGGCTGACCGCGGTGGACCGGATCGCCCGCCGCCACCAGTACACCGAGGGCCGCGGCACCGTCCTGCTGTACCAGTTCACCGACGTCAGCGGCGCCGCCTCCACCGCCTACCGGGAACATCTGTACGCCAAGGTGCGGGGCGACGGGATCGAGGTCCCGGTGTTCCACAAGGAGCTCGACCCGGCCGCCGGTCCGGCCGAGCAGGGCCCGGCGGAGGTCCCGCCGGACCGCGGGCTGTACTTCGGGGCGGCGACCTCCGAGCGGGCCCGCCCGCGCACGGCCGGCGTGCTCGCCGAGTTCACCGCCGGCCGCCCGGTCCCCTGGGGCGGCGGCCGCGACGGGCGGCAGGCCTTCGAGGCGGTGCGCCGGGAGTTCGACGCCGTGCAGGTGCGCCGCACCTGCCTGACCGACATCGCCAACGGGCTCACCGTCCACAACACCCGCACGGCCTTCGGCGGGACCAACTGGGGCTGGCAGGGCGGCCCGTCGACCGTCACCTCCTACGACCTCGCGGCCGGCCACGACGAGGCCCGCGCCCCCACGCCCCAGCTGGCCGCCTTCCAGCAGATCGGGCACATGCTGCGCACCGTTCCCGACCTGGCGAAGCTGCACCGGGCGGCGGACGTGCGGGCCGACGACGACCGGGTGCGGGTCTACCACCTCGCCAACCGGGACACCGGCTCGCACACCTACGTGCTGCGCAACGACTCCCAGGACCAGGTCACCACCTCACTGCGGCTCGCCGGGTCCGAGCTGCCGGTGACCGTCACGCTGCCGCCCCGCGAGGCCCGGCTGATCATGTCGGGGCTGCGGCTCGGCGAGCGGCGGCTGCGCCACGCGACGGCCCAGCCGATGCTCTTCCTGCCGATCGGCTCGATGGACGTCGCCGTGTTCACCGGCACCCGCGGCGAGCTGGTCGAGCTGGTGCTGGAGACCCCCGGCTCCCCGGTGACCACCCGGCTGGACCCGGAGCCGGCCTGGGCGCTGGACCGCAACCTGCTGCGGGTGACCGCGCCGCTGGGCAAGGGCGGCCTGAGCCGGGTGCTGGTCGAGGGCGGCGGCAGCAGCCGGCCGCTGCTGCTGATCCTCGCGGACGAGGACGACGCGGCGCGGATGTGGCCGGTGGAGACCCGCAAGGGCGACTTCCTGGTCTACGGCCCGTCGCTGGTGCGCACGGTGACGCCGCACGGGTCCGGCGTGAACCTCACCGGCGACGTACGGACCACCACCGGCCTGGAGGTGTGGGCGCCGGGCCGGATCGGCTCGCTCACCTGGAACGGCGAGCGGGTGCGCACCACGGTCTCGCGGGCCAACGCGCTGGTGGCGACCCGGCACCTGAAGGCGCCGCCGGCCGTGGAGCTGCCCACGCTCACCGGCTGGCGCCGCCGCGAGGAGAACCCGGAGGCCGACCCGCGCTTCGACGACGGCCGCTGGCGGGTCGCCGACCGCACGGAGTCCTCGGGCGCGACGCCGGTGCCCGAGGGGCAGCCGGTGCTCTTCGCCGACGACTACGGCTTCCACTACGGCGACCTCTGGTACCGGGGCCGGTTCGCCGACGCCCGCGGCGCCGCCTCGGTACGGCTCTCCTACCGGGCGGGGCCGCAGGGCCTGGTGATGGCCTGGCTGGACGGCGAACCCCTGGGCGTGCACCGGCGGCCCGACGACGCCGCCGGGGCGGGCACGGGCGCCGACGGGACGGACGGCGCCAGGGCGGGCACGGGCCCCGACGGGACGGACGGCGCCAGGGCGGGCACGGGCGCCGACGGGGCGGACGGCGCCGGGGCGGGGACCGACGCAGCGGACGGCGGGAGCGACGCGTCCGCGCAGGCGGCGCCGGCGGGCGGCGGCGAGGTCACGGCGGAGTTCGCGGTGCCCGAGGAGCTGCGCACCCCGGGCGCCCACGTGCTGGCGGTGCTGGTGCGCCCCATGGCCCGCGAGGAGGGCGGCGGTTCGGCCGGCCCCCACAGGACGGCGCGCGGCCTGACCTCGGTGACCTTCGAGGGCGCGCGGCCCGGGATGGAGTGGCGGCTCCAGGGCGCGGCGGGTACGGATCCGGTGCGCGGCCCGCTCAACACCGGTGGCCTGTACGGCGAGCGGGAGGGCTGGCACCTGCCCGGACCGGTCGACGAGAAGGGCTGGGACGCCGTCGAGCTGCCGGTGGGCAAGGAGGACGAGGAGGAGCGGCAGGGCGTCGTCTGGTACCGCACCTCCTTCACCCTGGACGTGCCTAGGTCGGTGGACGCCTCCGTCGGACTGGCCCTGGAGGACGACCCCGGCCGGGCCTACCGCGTGCAGATCTTCCTCAACGGCTGGAACCTCGGCCTGTACGTCAACAACGTGGGGCCGCAGCATGTGTTCGTGCTGCCGAACGGAGTGCTGCGCACACGTGGGGAGAACACATTGGCGCTGGCCGTGCTCTCCGACGGGACCACACCGTCGGGCCCGGGCAGGGTGAGCCTCCGGCTGCTGGGCGCGGCCGCGGGCGGGACGCCGGTGACCGACGTCGAGTCCCCGGGCCGGTAGGCGGCCGCATGCCCTCCTCCCCCGACCGCCCCGGCCGCCCGGGTCACTCAGGCCGCTCCGACCGCCCGGGTCACCCCGGCTCCGGCGGCTCCGGCGCGCCCTTCACCCGGCTGGACTTCCAGCTGGTGCTGCTGCGCCGGATGGCGGACCACAACCCGGAGCTGGTGGAGGACGCCCGCCGCCGGCTGGGCGTCTCGGCCGCCGCCATGCGGGAGGCCAACAAGCGGTGGCAGGCCATGGTGCGCTCGCCGCGCGGCCGGTCCGCGGCCTCCCGGTACCGCTCGGTGCTGGGCGAGCCGGAGCTGACCCGGCGCCGGGTGCTCGGCGACCTGGAGTGCGAGGCGCGGCTGTGGCCGGTGCCGCTCTGGCCGGACCTGAGGTTCGAGGTCCTGGTCGGGCCCTCGGGTGCCGTCTGGAACGAGTGGCTGGTGCGCGCGCCGGGCGACCCCGGTCCCGCCCTGCGCACCCTGGCGGACCTGACGCCCTGGTCCTGCACCGTCGACGAGGCCGCCCGCGCGTTCCCCGGGGCGCGGCCGCTCCAGGGCAGCGCTCCGACGCGCTGGGGGCTGGCGCTGACGGTGCCCGACGGGGACGGCGGCCGCTGGGAGTGCGTGGCGGAGTTCACCTGGGGGCTCCTTCAGCGGCTGGCGGTGACGGGGGCCGCGTCCGGGTAGGTTCCGGGCGCGATGTCCCGCCCCGAGTGCGAAGGAGCCCGCCCCGATGACCTCGTCGCCGCCGTCCCCCCTGCCGCTCTTGCCTCCGCTCCACGACCCCGCCGTGGCCGACCGCCCGGCGCTGGCCTTCCCGGGCCGTTCCCTGACGTACGGGGAGCTCGCGGGCGAGGCGGGGGCGGTGGCGGCCCTCGTCGGGGGCAGGGCGCGGCACGCGAGCGGCCGGATCGCGGTGTGGGCGACACCGGGGCCGGAGACCGCGGTGGCGGTGGCCGGCGTCCTGGCCGCCGGGCTGTGCGTGGTCCCGCTGAACCCGCGCTCGGGGGACAAGGAGCTGGCCCACGTCCTGGCCGACAGCGACCCGGACGCCCTGCTGGCCCCGCCCGGCGCCGAGCTGCCCGGAGCGCCGGACGGCGTGGAGCGCCTGGACGTCGTGCTCGGCGGCCCTCCCGCCGCCCTTCCCCCGGACGCCTCCGGCCCTCTCGACCCCGCGCTGGTCGTCTACACCTCCGGCACGACCGGCCCGCCGAAGGGCGCGGTGATCCCCCGCCGGGCGGTCGCGGTCACACTGGACGCGCTGGCCGAGGTGTGGGCGTGGACCGCCGAGGACGTCCTGGTGCACGCACTGCCGCTGTTCCACGTGCACGGTCTGGTGCTGGGGGTGCTCGGCCCACTGCGGCTCGGCGGCGCGCTGCGTCACCTGGGCCGGTTCGACACCGCCGGGGTGGCGCGGGAGCTGAACGCGGGCGCGAGCGTGCTGTTCGGCGTGCCGACGATGTACCACCGGATCGCGGAGTCGCTCGCCGAGGAGCCGGAGCTGGCGAAGGGCCTGGCTTCCGCCCGGCTGCTGGTGTCCGGCTCGGCCGCGCTGCCGGTCCACGACCACGAGCGGATCCTCGCCGCCACGGGCCGTCGCGTCGTCGAGCGGTACGGGATGACCGAGACGCTGATGAACACCAGCGTCCGCCTCGACGCGGGGCCCGGCGCGGCGACCGCCGGGACGGTCGGCGTCCCGCTGCCGGGCGTGGAGCTGCGGCTGGTGGACGACGACGGCGCCCCGCTGCCCGCCGCCGACGGCGAAGGCATCGGGGAGATCCAGGTCCGCGGCCCCCACCTGTTCACCGAGTACCTGGGCCGCCCGGACGCCACCGCCGCCGCCTTCACCGCCGACGGCTGGTTCCGCACCGGCGACATGGCGGTCCTGGACCCCGGCGGGGCGGTGCGGATCGTGGGGCGGCGGGCCACCGACCTGATCAAGAGCGGCGGCTACAAGATCGGCGCGGGGGAGATCGAGAACGCCCTGCTGGAGCACCCCGCGGTGGCCGAGGCCGCGGTCACCGGCGCGCCCGACGCGGACCTGGGCGAGCGGATCGTCGCCTGGATCGTCCCCGCCGATCCGCGGACGCCGCCGGACGCGGACGAGCTGGCGGACCATGTGGCGCGCCGGCTGGCGCCGCACAAGCGCCCCCGCGAGGTGCGCCTGCTCGACGCGCTGCCCCGCAACGACATGGGCAAGGTGATGAAGCGTGCATTGGACACCAGTTCCCCCGCTCCCTTGATCAGGTGAGCCGGACTCGGACGCCTGCACGGACACGCTCCGGGGCGGCATAGTCACTGTGTGCCAACAACGGGCTGCAGACCGGCAGTTGGCGCATGTCCCAGTACGAACCCATGTCCCGAGGAGCAGTACCCCATGAACGTCATCACCGACGCGCTCGCCTGCATCGCCCACTTCCTGGGCTGGCTGGTCTGACCCTTCCTGGCGAGCCGCCGGAACGCGGACGCACAGCGGCGCCGTCTCCCCGTCCCAGGGAGGCGGCGCCGCCGTCGTTCCGCGGTGACCCGGCGTCGGTCCACGCCGGGCGCCCGGCCCGGCACGTCACGCCGATCGCGCGGACGACCTCCCGGCGGACCGGGCCGTCCCGGGCGGACCGGCGGACCGGCGGACCACCCGTCCGGTCCGCACTCGGCCGGGCGGCTCCAGCGGGCGCCCGGTGGCGGAACCTCGCAGGATGCGGGAAGGGACGCCGGCCGGGCGTCTCCGACCGCACCCGGGAGGATCCACAAGTGACCGCCGACCTGGACCAGTTGCGCCGCTGCCACTTCGCCGTGGACCTCGGCGCCGCCCGTACCCGCGTCTACGTCAAGGGCGCGGGACTGGTCGTCGACCAGCCCTCGGTCGCCGCCGTGAACACCCGCACGGGCGCGCTGATCGCGGTCGGCGAGTTCGCCGAGAAGATGACCGGCCGCACCCCCGAGTACATCAAGACGGTCCGCCCCGTCTCCGGCGGCACGGTCGTCGACATCGAGATGGCGCAGCGGATGCTCCGTCACCTGCTCGGTGAGAAGACGCGGCGCCTCCTGCGCCGCAAGCCGCGGCTGCGGGCGGCCGCCTGCACCCCGCACGACGCGGACCCGCTGGCCCGTCGCGCCACGGTGGAGACGCTGGTGGGACTGGGCGCCCGCCGGGTCGAGCTGGTGGACACCCTGATCGCGGCCGCGGTGGGCTGCGGCCTTCCGGTGGAGCGCGCCGAGGCCACCATGATCATGGTGTGCGGGGCGGCCGCCACGCAGGTGGCGGTGCTCTCGCTCGGGTCGATCGTGACGGCGGAGCGCATCCCGGTCGGCGGCGAGGCGGTGGACAACGCGATCGTCCAGCACCTGCGGCACGAGCACGAGCTGATGCTGCCCAGCCAGTCGGTGCGCCCCCTCCAGCTCGCCCTGTCCGGCAACGGGCTCACCCCGCACGGCCCGGCCACCACCGAGATCAACGGCCGTGACGTGGCCACCGGCCTGGCCCGCTCGGTGCAGGTGGACACCGCGGCGGTGCGCAACGCGATCCAGACGCCGCTGACGGCGGTGCTGGACGGCATCGGCAAGGTGCTGCGCGACTGCCCGCCCGACCTGGTCGCCGACCTCGCCGACCGCGGGATCATGATGGTCGGCGGCACGGCGCTGCTCCCGGGCTTCGACCAGATGCTCCGCCAGGCCACGGGCATGCCGGTGCACATCGCCGAGCGCCCCGACGTGTGCGCCGTGCAGGGTCTGGGCGCGATGCTGGACGGCAAGATCGAGCCGCTGGTCCTCAACCCGCTGGCCGGCTGAGCCGCCCGGGTCAGGACACCGGGCCGGCCGCCCGGGTCAGGCGACCGGGAGCGCCAGGTAGACCCGGATCGTGGTCCCGTAGCTGCCGGTGTGCACGCGCACCAGGTCGGCCAGCAGGTTGACGGTGAGCAGGCCGCGCCCGCCGATCTGGTCGCGGCCCGCCGGGCGGCGTCCGGCCAGCGGGTCGGTCAGCAGGCCCGCGTCGCGGACCTCGCAGACCAGGCTGCCGTCCTCGGCCCACAGCCGCAGGGCGCCGCGGCCCCCGCCGTGGACCACGCTGTTGGTGGTGAGCTCGGCCACGATCAGGGCGAAGTCGTCCAGCCGCTCGCCCACCAGGCCCATCTGGGCGGCCTCGGCGACGCTGCGGTGGCGGGCCGTCGGCAGCGAGTCGGCGTCGTACGCGTACGTCAGCCGGACCCCGCCCGCGGCCTCCGGCAGCGGCAGGTTGTAGCGGGCCACCAGACCGTCCGGGTCGTAGGCGGGGCTGTCGCTCTGCCGCCCCTCGCCGTCGATCACCACGGGGTGCGTGACGTAGGCGTCCGCGAGGGAGCGCTCGTCGAGCCGGGTGGTGTCGTAGGGGCACAGGATGCTGACCTCGCGCCCGGTGAAGGCGTGGTTGATCAGCGCCTCGTGCTGGGCGCAGGCCGGGTACTCCGTCTCGGAGCGGCCGGCCCAGATCGGCTCCCCGATCAGGCGGACCCGCGGGGCGTCCGGGTGCGCGTCGGCGAAGGCGCGCAGCACGCCCGGGATGATCCGGCCGGGGTTGCGGCCGGCCTGCTGCATGTCGAGGAAGCGCACCCGCCCGGCGTCCTCGCCCAGGGCGGCCTCTATCAGCTTCAGGTTGTACGAGGGCACGGCGACGGCCACCGGCTCGCCCCGCTCCAGTCCCTCGCGCACGAACGCGAGGCAGCCGGCCAGGTACTCGTCGGTGTTCCCGTAGAACAGGGCAGGGTGCACGAACGGTTCGGTCACGGTACTCACGACGTCGGCACCTCGATCCCCGGCAGGCCGGGCCAGTACATCTCCAGGACCCGGACGAGGGTCCCCGGCGGGTTGTGCAGGACGAGTCGGCGCCCGGTCCCCAGCCGGTCCGCGGCGGCGGCGAGCTCCTCGGCTCCCGCCACGTCCACGAAGACGACCTCCGCCAGGTCGAGCACGTAGGCGCACCGGCGGGCCCGCACGGCCCCGGCCAGCACGTCCGTCCAGGCGGGACGGGTGAGGAGTCCCACCTCCCCGCGGAGCCGCACGCCGTCCCCTTCGGGGAGCGGGTGGACCGTCAGGTACGGGGCCGCGGTCGCGGCCGTGGGGCCCGCCGTCGCGGCGGTCCTTTCCTGGCTCTGCACACCGTCTCCTGTCCGGGTCGCTTCGGCGCCTCGTCCAGTATGCCTGGCGCCCCGGCACTCCCCGGCTCCGCGCCCGGCCCGCGGACGAGAGGTCCGCCACGCGTCAGGCGCTCCCCGCGCGGGTACCCGCCGCGCGAGGCCCCGAGGCGGTGGGCCGTGTCACCGCGTGCCCCCGCGCCGGCTCCAGACCCGCGACCAGACCCGCAGCCCCAAGGAGAACCCCATGAGCGACGAGCCGATCCCGATGTCCTCCCAGGCCGAGGGCGAGCGCGAACCGGAGCCCGGGGAGGCGGCGCCCGAGCAGCACACCAACCCGCCGCACATGACGCCCTCCCAGGCGGAGGGCGAGGCGGACGACGAGCCCGGCGACCGGTCCTGACCCGCCCGGTCCTGACCCGCCCGGTCCGGCTCCGCGCCTGCCCGCACGAGACCTGCCGGTACGACGAAAGCCCCCGGACCTGTCCGGGGGCTTCGACGATCCGTGGTGGGGCGGGTGGACCCGGTCCCCCTTGCGGGGACTCGGCCCCCTTGTGTGACGCCTCTCACCTGGGACGATGCCCGGCCGGCCGGTGCTACCGCCGCGGAGGTGCGCGTCGCGGCAGGTGAGGCCCGGCCGTGGGTCACTTGGCGAGGAACGCCAGGAGGGCCTCGGAGACGTCCTGGGCGTGGGTCCACAGGAGGCCGTGGGGCGCGCCGTCGACGACGACGTAGTCGGCCTGCGGAAGCGCCTGGTGGAAGAGCTCCCCGGTGGCCTCGATGGGCAGGATGCGGTCGGCGGTGCCGTGGAGGATCAGTGCCGGGACGTCGATCTTGGGAAGGTCGGCGCGGAAGTCGGTGGTCCAGGTCGCCACGCAGGCCAGCGAGGCGTACGCGGAGGCTCCGGCGGCGACGTTCCAGCTGTTGCGGACGGCTTCCTCGCTGATGCGGGTGCCGAGGTTCTCGTCGAGGTTGTAGAAGTCCTCGTAGAACGCGGTGAAGTACGCGTAGCGGTCGGCGGTGACGGCGCCTTCGATGTCCTTGAACACAGTGCCGTCGACGCCGCCGGGATTGTCGTCGGTCTTGAGGAGGAAAGGCTCGAGGGAGGCGAGGAAAGCTGCCTTGGCGATCCGGGCGGAGCCGTAGGTGCCGAGGTAACGGCCGACCTCGCCGGTGCCCATGGAGAAGCCCACCAGGACGACGTCGGTGAGGTCGAGGGTCTCCAGGAGCACATTCAGGTCGCCGGCGAAGGTGTCGTAGTCGTAGCCCGTGGTGGGCCGGCCGGAGCGGCCGAAACCGCGCCGGTCGTACGTGATCACGCGGTAGCCGGCCGACAGGAGCGCGGCCGACTGCTTCTCCCAGGAGTGGCCGTCGAGCGGGTATCCGTGGATGAGCACGACCGGCTGCCCCGTGCCGTGATCCTCGTAGTACAGCTCGATGCCGGTGGAGTTCTCCTGACCGACGGTGATGAACGCCATGGTGGTTGTTGCCTTCCGTTGTGGATGCGTCTGGACGGGACGTGCCCGATCGGGCACGGCGATGAGGTGAGGTGAGGTGAGGTGAGGTGAACGGCCACGCGGGCCGTCGGTCATCGGACCGTGCGGGCCGCCTGCTCGACGATGCGGGTGACGGCGTCGGGGCGGGACACCGACACCGCGTGCGACGCGTCGACGACCGTCGTGCGGGCGTTGGCGCGGGCAGACATGAAGCGCTGGGCGGCCACGGGGATGTTGCGGTCCTCGGTGGTCACCAGCGACCAGGAGGGGATCGTCTTCCAGGCGGCCTGGGTGGACTTCTCCTCGAGAGCGGCGGCGGCGATCGGGCGCTGCCCGGCGGCCATGAGCCTGGCCTGGTCCTTCGGCACGTCCGCGGCGAACTGGCCGCGGAACTTCTCCGGCGTGATGTACACGTCCGCGCCCTGACCACCGTCGGGCAGCGAGTAGTCGACGGTCTCGACGGCCTGGCCGAGGGTGCTGCCCGGGAACTTGTCCGTCAGTCCGATGGAGCTCTCACCCGTGTCGGGCAGGAAGGCCGCGATGTAGACCAGTGCCTTCACCTTGTCCTCGAGGCCCGCGGCGGCCTGGCTGATGACGGTGCCGCCGTACGAATGACCGACCAGGACCACGGGCCCGTCGATGTGGTCGAGGACGCTGCGCAGGTAGGCGGCATCGGTCGCCGGCCCTCGCAGCGGGTTGGCGGCGGCCACCACCGGGTAACCCGCCCGCTGCAGCCGGGCGGCGACACCGTCCCAGCTCGCGGCGTCGGCGAACGCGCCGTGTTCCAGCACGATCGTCGGACGTGCGGGGTGGTGGGTGTCGGCCGTGGCGGGCAGGGTGACGGCGGCGACGGACAGGCCCGCGGCCGCGGTGACACCGAGCAGCGCGGATCTGCGGCTCGGACGGACGAGGCGGGTGTTGCGCATCGGTGAGCTCCCTGATGTTCGGTGGACGGTCCTCGACGGACCGTGCGGAGGATGCGGAGGGGCACGTTCGGGGAACGGGCCCCGGGGGATGTCGTGGGTGACCGGTCGGCATGCGTGCGGCCCGCGCGCCCGGGGGTGCCCCGGTGTCACCCCCGCCAAGGCCGCGGGGGTGACGGGACCGGTTCACCCGTCGGCGGACGGACCTCGCGGCGCCGGATCAGGCGTGCTGCGAGGGTGAGGGCGCCGGGGCGGCCATGGTGC
Source organism: Streptomyces sp. NPDC002734 (assembly GCF_040295685.1). Classification (NCBI taxonomy): domain Bacteria; kingdom Bacillati; phylum Actinomycetota; class Actinomycetes; order Kitasatosporales; family Streptomycetaceae; genus Streptomyces; species Streptomyces sp. NPDC002734. Next base: position 21,751 of record NZ_JBEOVU010000020.1, on the reverse strand, counting down.
TGCTCTTCCTGAGACGGTCGGCGGCGCCGATGGGCGCCGGCGCCGCGCCCTCGGGCTCCCGGCCGAGTTCGTGGGCACAGCTCAGCCGGTGTGCTCCAGGGCTTCGCGGACGAGCCTGAGGTAGCTGTGGGTGCGCTCCGAGCCGAGGAGCCCGTCACCCACCCGGTTCATCGTGTACGCGAACGTGACCCGCCGGTCGAGATCCATCACGACGATCGAACCGCCCCGGCCGACCCAGAAGCAGATCCTTCCGGTGGGCATGTGCGGCATCGTCCTCGGATCGGCGAGTGCGTAGCCCATGCCCCAGCGGACCGGAACGCCCAGGAACAGGTCGACTCCGTCGGCCTGCACGTCGAACACCTTGTCCACCGTCTCGGCGGACAGAAGCCGCGAGCCGTTGACCTGGCCGCGCCGTGAGATGACGGAGAGCGCACGTGCCAGGCCCCGCGCGTTGCCGTGTCCGTTGACGGCTCCGAGTTCGGCGGCACGCCATGGCGGGGTGTCGACGTGCTCGTCACGTGCGGGGCTTCCGAGCAGCGTCCTGGTGAAGATCCCCTCGGGATCCAGACCCGCGGGGATGCCGCCCGGCTCGGAGGGGACCACCAGATCAGCGATACGCGGCCAGTCGGCCCTGCGCGCGCCGATCTGGACGTCGGCCTGCGCCGGCTCGGCGATCTCGGTGGCGACGAACTCCTTCAGGTCACGGCCACTGACCCGCCGGACGAGTTCTCCCACCAGCTGCCCCTGGGTCTGCACGTGGTAGCCGGAGGCTGAGCCCGGCTCCCACCAGGGTGCCTGCGCGGCCAGCCGGGCACTCGCGGTGGGCCAGTCGTAGAGGTCCTCCACGGAGAAGGGCTGCTCCCAGCCGGAGAGTCCCGAGGTGTGGGACAGGACGTGCCGCACCTCGATGTGCTCCTTTCCCTGTGCGGCGAACTCCGGCCAGTAGTGCGCGACCGGACGGTGCAGGTCCAGGGCACCCCGGTCGACGAGGACGAGAGCCGCGAGACTGGTGAGGGTCTTCGTGGTCGACCACAGGCTCACCACCGTGTCCCGGTGCCACGGAACCGTCCGTGCCGCGTCCGCGTAGCCACCCCAGAGGTCGACCTCCATGACCCCGTCCACGTCGACGGCGATCGACGCCCCCAACTCCTCGCCGTCCTCCAGGTGCGCCGCCAGCGCCGCTCGTACCGGTTCGAACCGGTCGGTGCTCGTGCCCTCGATGTCCATGCTCTTCTCCACATCCCACGACGAACCGCCCGGTCACGTCACGGGCGGGATGTCGCGTCATTCCTTGCAACGATTTCTCCGGAGCCTGCGGGTCCCGGGCCCAGGCCCTGGGGAGGCGTTCCTGATCGCCCCGCAGGAGGCGGGGACCGGTCAGACCCGGTTCTCCGCCTGGAACATCCAGCTCTGCTTCTCCAGCGCGGCCGTGAGTCCGATGAGGAGGTCCTCGGTGACGACGTCCACCGAGCCCATTCCGGCGATACGCTCACGCAGCCTTCCGGTCACCGCGGACAGCGCGTGCACCAGGGCCTCGACGGCGTCGCTGTCCTTGGTCCAGCCCGGCGGAAGGGCGGGCACGCAGCTGGCTTCCGCTACGGTCCTGGCCCGCCCGTCCGGGCTGACGCCCAGCGCGGCCGCGCGCTCGGCCACCGTGTCGGCGTGCGTCCGGGCAACGGTGGCGGCCTCGTCGAGCTGGACGTGGACCGAGCGGAAACGCGGGCCGTACACGTTCCAGTGGGCCTGCTTGGCCACCAGGGACAGGTCGAGAAGGTCGGCCAGGGTCGCCTGGAGCGCCGCACCCGCGGTCTCGCGGTCGTGCTCCGGGAGAGAGTTGTCGATGACCGGCACGGAGTGCGGTCCTTTCGTGAGGGCCGCCGACGTCCTGTCGCGGACGTCGACGACCGGCGTCGGAGGTGCCGGCGTTCAGGCGGCGAGGAAGTCGAGCAGGGCGGCGTTGACCTCGGCCGCGTGGGTGAGGAGCAGCCCGTGCGGAGCGCCCTCGATCTCGACGTATCGCGCGTCGGGCAGGCGGCGGCGGAACTCGCGGGCGGTGGCGTCGATCGGCAGGATGCGGTCGGCGGTTCCGTGCAGGATCAGCGCCGGCACGTCGATGCGCTCGACATCGGCCCTGAAGTCCGTCAGCCATGTCGGGACGCACGCGTACGCCGCCATGGGCGCCGAGTTGACGGCGGTGACCCAGTTGGCCCGCAGCGCTGCCTCGCTGAGCCGCGACCCGAGTGTCTCGTCGGTGTTGAAGAAGTCGGCGAAGAAGTTGTCGTACCAGGCGTGGCGGTCGGCCTCCGCCTGCTCCGCGATGCCGTCGAAGACGCTCTGCGGCACACCGGCGGGGTTGTCCGGCGTCTGCAGCAGGAACGGCTGGAGCGAACCGAGAAACGCCGCCTTCGCCACGCGCTGCGAGCCGTGGACGCCGAGGTAGCGGGCGACCTCGCCCGAGCCCATCGAGAACCCGACGAGAACCACGTCACGCAGGTCCAGCGTGGTGAGCACGGTGTCCAGGTCGGCGGCGAAGGTGTCGTAGTCGTAGCCGGTCATGGTCCTGCTCGACCGGCCGAAGCCACGGCGGTCGTAGGTGATGACGCGGTAGCCGGCCTTGACCAGCGCATCGGTCTGCTTCTCCCACGACTGCCCGTCGAGGGGGTAGCCGTGGATCAGGACGACCGGCTGCCCCGACCCGTGGTCCTCGTAGTAGAGCTCGATGCCGGTCGAGCCCTCGGCGCCGACGGTGATGGTTCCCATGGTGTGCCCTCCCGCCCGTCCGCGGAGTGCGGACCGGGCATGGCACGAACCTAGGCAACCGGCGGGGACGACCGCGTCCGTCAGGCTACGTCTTCGGCGTACGTCATGATGCCGGGCCTGCGGCATACGTCATCGTGCCGCCCAGCACCGCGGCGAGCTCGCCGCGGGAGGTCAGACCCAGCTTGGGGAAGATCCGCTGGAGGTGGGTGCTCACCGTCCTGGGTGAGACGTACAGCCGCTCGCCGATCTCCCGGTTCGTCAGGCCCTGCGCGGCGAGCTGGGCGACATGCAGCTCGGTCGAGGTCAGCCGGTCGACCGCGGCCGGGTCCTGGCGAGGGGACGACGCGCCCGCGGCGCGTAGCTCCTGACCTGCCCGCTCGGCCCATGCCGACGCGCCGAGGGCGTCGAAGATCTCGCGTGCGGCCTGGAGGAGGAGGCGGGACTCCGCGGGCCGCCGGTGCCGCCTCAGCCACTCGCCCAGGGCGAGGCGCGCCCGCGCCCGCTCGAACGGCCAGTCCGTGGGGACGGCGTCGAGGGCCGCCCTGTAGAGCGGCTCGGCGTCGTCCTGCGGGCTCAGCAGAGCCTGGCCGAGGCGCAACCCGCAGAGCAGGGCGGGCGAGGAAGTCGTCCGTCCGAGCGGGGCCAGTTCCCGCACGATGTCGCGTGCCGTCTCCACCGATTCACTGCGCACAGCCGCCTCGACCAGCTCCGCGACCGCGTAGAAGCGCAGCCAGGGGTGGAAGGCGGGGTCTGCCGGGTCGAAGGCGCGGTGCAGGTGGCCGAACGCGTCGCCGTAGCGGCCCTCGCAGAGCGCCACCTGTCCACGGGCCATCTGCACGATGGCCAGCACCGGGCGCCCTCCGCTGGGAAGGGCAACACGCTCCGCCTCCGCCGCCCACGCCTCCGCCCCCGGGTCGCCGCTGACGGCGGCGAGCTGCGCGCGGATGGCGTTCACCATCGCGTGCACGAGAGGCTGACCGGTCTCGCGGGCCAGTGACGCGGCCTCCTCCGCGGCAAGGGCGCCGGCGCGAACGTCACCCAGCCGTGCGGCGCTCCCCGCCAGGACGCACAGAGCGCGGGCCAGCATCGACAGCCTTCCTTGCGCGCGCAAGGCGTCCAGCGACCTCGCCGTCAACCGGCCCGCCAGGGCGGGAGCGCCCACCGTCACGGCGGCGCCCCCCAGGAGCTGGTCCCCCTCCGCGTTCTCGGACGAGCGCTCCAGCTGACCCGCCAGGCCTTCCATGACCCCACTGCCACGCTCGACCGGCGACGAGTACGCCCGCAGGGCGACCAGGTCGGCGTTGTCCGCATGCAGGGGCATCCGGTCCGCGGCGGCGGCGACCCGCTCGCAGGCGGCCGGTCCCGGCTCGCCCCAGAAGCACTGCAGGACCGCGCCCCACAGCATGCGCAGCCCCAGTACCGGCTCGCCTCCGGCGGCGATCTCGACCGCCAGCTCGGCCAACTCGGCCGTCGCGGCGCTCTCGCCCCGCGTCCCCTCGGCCAGAGCGATGCTGACCCAGGCCGCGCGGCCCTGGTCCCGGACCGAAAGGTCCAGCGACCGCGCCTGGGCCAGCAGATGCTCCGCGACGTCGCCTTGGCCCGACTCCAGTGCGAGCTCCGCCGCCCGGAGCAGCCGGTCGGCCCTCGCGGACGGGTCCTTCGTCAGCTCCGTCGCCCGCCTCAGCGCGGCGAGGGCCACGGCGACACCCCCGCGCCGCAGGGCCCTGCCGGCAGTGGAGTCGAGATCCCGTGCCACTCGTTCGTCGAAACCGGCGGTGGCGGCGGCACGGTGCCAGGCCTGCCGGTCGGGCTGCCCCTTGAGCGCGGCGGCCAGAGCGGCGTGTGCGGCCTGTCGTTCGGCGGCCGTGGCGGAGTGGTACATGGCCGAGCGGACGAGCGGATGCCGGAAGGCCATCGCCTGTGCCTCCACCAGACCCGCGTCGATCGCCGCTTCGAACGCGGCGACGTGGATCGCCGTCCCGAGCATCCGGGTCGCCGCGGCAAGGCATTCGTCCATCGTCCCGTCACCGTTGAGCGCCGAGAGGAGCAGGACCGCACGGGTGTCGGCCGGAAGGCGGGAGACCCGTGCCGAGAAGGTCCGTTCCAGCCGCGCGGTCAGCGGCAACGGCCCCTGGGTGAGCGCGTACGCCCCACCGACCGACTGCAGCGCGACCGGCAGCTTGGTCAGCGCCAGCGGGTTGCCCGCCGACTCCTCCAGCAGCCGCCGCCTGACCTGCCGGCCCAGGCCGGGGGCCACCGCGTCCAGCACCTCACCAGACACCTCGTCCGTCAGCGGCCCCAGATGCAGCACGGGCAGGCCGGCGCTGCTGAGGCGGTCGTCGAGGCCCCGGGTGACGGCGACGAGGACGAGGGGGTCGGACTCGATCCGCCGCGCCACGAACCCGAGCACGTCGAGGCTGGCACCGTCCATCCAGTGGGCGTCCTCGACGACCACCAGCAGCGGCGACTTCGCTGCCGCGTCCGTCAGCAACGTCAGCGCTGCCAGGCCGACGAGGTACAGATCAGGGACGGCCTCGTCGACGAGCCCGACGGCTGCGAGCAGCGCGGTGCGCTGCCGTTCCGGCAGGTCGTCGATCCCGTCCCGCAGTTGGTGAACCAGCTGGTGCAGGCCGGCGCAGGGCAGGTTCTCCTCCGACTGGACCCCCACGGCGGTGATCACACGGGTCCCGCCGCGCGCTGCCGCCGCCGCGGCCTCGGCGACCAGAGCCGACTTGCCGATCCCCGGCGCGCCGACGATCACGATCGCGCCGCCCGCCCCGGCGGCCCCCCGCTCGACGAGAGCGGCCAGCGCGCGACGCTCCGCCTCACGGCCCAGCAACGCCCCCCGTTGCATCCCTCACTCCGTTTCTCCGCGCCTCCCGGGCACCCGAGGATTCCGCTTCCTCGCGGGAGCAGGCGGCCGGCGGCATCCGCGTCGGCAGACGATCTGCAGGTCAGAGCGCGATGCCGCCCATACCATGGTAGGCACGCTGCTGGGCGGGAACGACCGCGGACCGTGTCCGCCGGCCTCGGGCCGGCAGCGTTCCGGCCGGCCCGCTGCCGGAGCAAGAGAAAAGCCCCCGCCGGGGCGGGGGCCGGAGCGCGTCACCAGGGTCGGCGACCCTGCGACACGCCGATCCGTGGTGGGGCGGGTGGGACTCGAACCCACGGCCGGCGGATTATGAGTCCGCTGCTCTAACCGGCTGAGCTACCGCCCCTTCACGGCGCGTCGCGCACATATGTGCGCGCCGTCTGCCGCAGCATAGCCGCTCATACGATCTCCTGCCTCAGGTAGGTCAACTGCATGGACATGACCGGCCATGACGGACGCCGCGGGGCGCGTCAGCAGAGGCGGAGCACGGTGGTGCGGGGTGCGGTGGGGCATGAAAAAGGACCCCGTCGGGGCCCTCGTTCAAGCGTGCTCCTCCAACTGGACTCGAACCAGTAACCTGCCGATTAACAGTCGGCTGCTCTGCCAATTGAGCTATGGAGGACCGAAGCTCCCCCGACTGGACTCGAACCAGTAACCTGCCGGTTAACAGCCGGCTGCTCTGCCAATTGAGCTACGGAGGATCGCCTCGCTGCATCGAACGCCTCCACCCGGGTATTCGCCAGGGGGCGCGCGCTCGCTGCGAGACATACATTAGCGCAAGCAGGGGGGTGCTCCGCCAATCGGTATCCCCTGCGATCTTGCCGAAGCCGAAGGAAGGGTGGCCGACCATGCGTAACCGGCTCACATTCATGTCCGGAATGGCCCTGGGCTACGTGCTCGGCGCGAAAGCCGGGCGGGAGCGGTACGAACAGATCGTCGCGAAGGCGCGACAGATCACGCAGAACCCCGCGGTGCGCAACACCGCCGAGACCGCGGCCCAGCAGGGCCGTCAGGTGGCGGGCAAGGCCTACCACACCGTGAGCGACAAGATGCCCGACTCGGTGTCCCAGCGGGTGAAGTCCGTCCGCGGGAGCCGCTCCGGCGCCAACGGCCAGAGCGGCACGGACGACTGGGGAACCGGCACCGTCTGAACCCACTCGACGACAGGACCGGATGACGGGGCCCAGGCCCCGGTCGCCCGGTCACGGGCCCGTGCCGCGTGCGGTGCGGGCCCGAGCCGTGTCCGGGCAGGATCCGTGTTTCCACCGGCCTGCCGCATCCGGGTGTGAGATGACGTCCGTGGTGCACAATCACCCTCATGGGGATAGTCGCCGGCTTGGACAGTTCGTCCGATTCCACTCGCATCGTGGTCTGTGACGCGGAGACCGGTGCCGTGCTGCGGCAGGGCTACGCTCCGCATCCGATCGAGCCCGCCGAGGGCGGAGGGCGCCCGGCGGACGTCGATCCGCAGGCGTGGCTGCGCTCCCTGGGCGAGGCGGCGGGCGGCGGTCTGCTGGAGAACGTCCAGGCCATCGGCGTCTCCTCGCAGCGCAACGCCCTGGTCCCGCTGGACCGCAACGGCAGCCTCGTGCGGCCCGCGCTGACCGGCGCCGACCGGCGGGCGCAGACCTCCGCCGCCGACCTGATGGACGCGTTCGGCGGCCGTGAGGCGTGGGCGCAGGCCGTCGGCCTGGTGCCGCAGGCCGCGCAGCCCGTCACCAAGCTGCGCTGGCTGCGCCGTGCCGAGCCGGAGAACGCCGACCGCGTGGCCTTCCTGATGCAGGCGCACGACTGGCTGGTCTGGCAGCTGCTGGGCCGCCCGGTCCGGCGCACCACGGACCGGGGAGGCGCCTCCGGCACCGGCTTCTGGTCCGCGGCGACCGGCTCCTGGCGCCCCGACCTGGTCGAGCTCGCGCTCGGGCACCGGACCGGTCTGCCGGAGGTGCTCGCCCCCTGGGAGGCGGCCGGCACCACCCCGGAGGGCCTGCTGATCTCGGCCGGCACCGGGGAGACGATGGCCGCGGCGTTCGGGCTGGGCGTCGGGGTGGGCGACGCGGTCGTCTCGCTGGGCGTCTCCGGCTCCGTGATGGCCGTGCACCCGGAGGCGGTGAGCGACGGCGGCGGCGCGGTGACCTCGCTGGCCGACGCCACGGGGATGCACCTGCCGGTGGTCTCCACCTCCAACGCGGTCCGGGCGCTGCGCGCCACCGCCGCGATGCTGGACCTGGAAGGGCCCGAGGCCCTGTCGGAGCTGGCGCTGAAGTCCACCCCGGGCGCGCACGGGCTGGTGCTGCTGCCGTACCTGGAGGGTGAGCGGACCCCGAACCTGCCGAACGCGGCGGGCACCCTGAGCGGGCTGCGCACCGAGTCGATGCGGCCCGAGCACCTGGCGCGGGCCGCCTTCGAGGGCATGCTGTGCTCCCTCGCGGACGCGCTGGACCTGCTGCGCGGCCGGGGCGTGGAGGTCCGGCGGGTCTTCCTGCTGGGGCAGGCCGCCGAGCTCCCGGCCGTGCGGGCGATCGCTCCGGCGCTGTTCGGGGCGCAGGTCGTGGTGCCACAGCCGGCCGACTACGCGGCGCTGGGCGCGGCCCGGCAGGCCGCCTGGGCGCTGGGCGTCGCGCAGGGCTCGCCGGACCCGCACCGCCCGCCGGCCTGGCAGGGCGCGATGGGGCAGCTCCTGGAGCCGGGCGACGACCTGCCGGTCGGCCAGGCGGTCCGCCGCCAGTACGCCACGGTCCGCGAGCAGACCCACCCGGGCGCCTTCACCTCCTGAACGCGCGACGCGCGCGCCCCCGCCGCCCCGCGCGGCGGGGGCGTGCCGCGCGCGCGGGCCCTCACCTGCGGACGAAGGGGTGCGCCGCCCAGGCAGCCGGGCCGGGACCGCGCCGCGTCCAACCCCTCCTGATACCCCCACGGCTGAACCATGACCGCGTTTTGGCCCGCGCTTGGCTCAATCGGCTTGAGGTAACACCACGGGAGTGTCCGACGATAGGGACGCGTGGGGGTCCTCTCCGCCCAGCGGCGGCGGACCCCGCCTCCTCCTCGTCGGCCTCTCGAAAGTATCGGCGTGCTCATACGACTTCTCAGGGCCCATCTGCGGCCCTACCGCAAACCCATCGCCGTCGTCGTGGTGCTGCAACTGCTGCAGACCTGCGCGACCCTCTACCTGCCCACGCTCAACGCCGACATCATCGACAACGGCGTGGTGAAGGGCGACACGGGCTACATCCTGGCCTTCGGCGCCCTGATGCTGGGGATCTCCCTGGTGCAGGTGGTCTGCAACATCGGCGCCGTCCGCTTCGGCGCCCGGACCGCCGCCGCGCTGGGCCGTGACGTGCGGGCCGCGGTCTTCGACCGGGTGCAGTCCTTCTCGGCGCGCGAGGTGGGCCGCTTCGGCGCGCCCTCGCTGATCACCCGCACCACCAACGACGTCCAGCAGATCCAGATGCTGGCGCTGATGTCGTTCACGCTGATGGTGTCCGCCCCGATCATGGGCGTGGGCGGCGTGATCATGTCGCTGGGTCTGGACGTGCCGCTGTCCGGCGTCCTGCTGGCGGTGCTGCCGGTGATGGCGGTGGCGCTGACCTTCCTGATCCGGGCCCTGCGCCCGCTGTTCCGCACCATGCAGGAGCGCCTCGACCAGGTGAACCGGGTGCTGCGCGAGCAGATCACCGGCAACCGGGTGATCCGGGCCTTCGTGCGCGACGAGTACGAGCAGCGGCGCTTCCGCAAGGCCAACGAGGAGCTGACCCAGGTCGCGCTCGGCACCGGCAACCTGATGGCCCTGATGTTCCCGATCGTGATGACGGTGGTGAACCTGGCGTCCATCGCGGTGCTGTGGTTCGGCGCGCACCGCATCGACTCGGGCAGCATGGGGATCGGCGACCTGACGGCCTTCCTGGCCTACCTGATGCAGACCGTCATGTCGGTGATGATGGCCACCTTCATGTTCATGATGGTGCCGCGCGCCGAGGTCTGCGCCGAGCGGATCCAGGAGGTCCTGGACACCGAGTCCAGCGTGGTGCCCCCGGTGGCGGGCGTGACCGAGCTGCGGACCAGCGGGACGCTGGAGCTGCGCGGGGCCGGCTTCCGGTACCCGGGCGCCGAGGAGCCGGTGCTCAAGGGCGTCGACGTGACGGCGCGGCCGGGCGAGATCACGGCGGTGATCGGCTCGACCGGTTCCGGCAAGTCGACCCTGCTGGGGCTGGTGCCGCGGCTGTTCGACGCCACCGAGGGCGAGGTCCTGGTGGACGGGGTGGACGTCCGGGAGATCGACCCCCGGGTGCTGGCGAAGACGGTGTCGCTGGTCCCGCAGAAGCCGTACCTGTTCGCCGGGACGGTGGCCACCAACCTGCGCTACGGCAACCCGGACGCCACGGACGAGGAGCTGTGGCACGCGCTCGAGGTGGCGCAGGCCAAGGAGTTCGTCTCCGCGCTGGAGGGCGGCCTGGACGCCCCGGTCGCGCAGGGCGGCTCCAACGTCTCGGGCGGCCAGCGGCAGCGTCTGGCGATCGCCCGGACCCTGGTGCAGCGGCCGGAGATCTACCTGTTCGACGACTCCTTCTCGGCGCTCGACTACGCCACGGACGCGGCGCTGCGCGCGGCGCTGACCCGGGAGACGGCGGACGCGACGGTGGTGATCGTGGCGCAGCGCGTCTCGACGATCCGGGACGCGGACCGGATCGTGGTCCTGGACGAGGGCCGGGTGGTCGGCACGGGCCGGCACGCGGAGCTGATGGACGGCAACGAGACCTACCGGGAGATCGTGCTCTCCCAGCTGACGGAAGCGGAGGCAGCCTGATGGCCGGGCCTGCGGGGCGGATGATGGCCGGGACGGGCCCGGAGAACCGGTCGATGGACTTCAAGGGGTCGACCAAGCGGCTGCTGGGGCAGTTCAAGCCGGAGCGGGTGGCGCTGTGGGTGATGCTCGTCTCGGTCGTGGCGAGCGTGAGCCTGACGGTGGCCGGGCCGAAGATCCTGGGCCGGGCCACCGACCTGGTCTTCGCGGGCATCGTCGGCCGGCAGATGCCGGCCGGGGCCTCCAAGGAGCAGGTGCTGGAGACGATGCGGGCCCGCGGCGAGGACGGCGTCGCGGACATGCTGGGCGGGGTGGACTTCACCCCGGGCCAGGGCGTCGACTTCTCGGCGGTGGGCAGCGTGCTGCTGCTGGCGCTGGGCATGTTCCTGGCCGCCGGCGCGCTGATGGCGGTGGCGACCCGGATGGTGAACCGGGCCGTCAACCGGACGATGCTGCGGATGCGCGAGGACGTGCAGACGAAGCTGTCGCGGCTGCCGCTGTCGTACTTCGACAAGCGGCAGCGCGGCGAGGTGCTGAGCCGGGTCACCAACGACATCGACAACCTGGGGCAGACGCTCCAGCAGTCGATGGGCCAGCTGGTGAACGCGGTGCTGTCCGTCGTCGGCGTGCTGGTGATGATGTTCTGGGTGTCCTGGCTGCTGGCGCTGGTGGCGCTGGTGACGGTGCCGCTGTCGTTCGTGGTGGCGACCCGGGTCGGCAAGCGGTCCCAGCCGCACTTCGTGGCGCAGTGGCGCACGACGGGGCAGCTGAACGCGCACATCGAGGAGATGTACACCGGCCACTCGCTGGTCAAGGTGTTCGGCCGGCAGGACGAGTCGGCGGAGAAGTTCGCCGAGCACAACGACGAGCTGTACGAGGCCGCTTTCAAGGCGCAGTTCATGAGCGGCGTCATGCAGCCGCTGATGATGTTCGTCTCCAACCTGAACTACGTGCTGGTGGCGGTCGTCGGCGGTCTGCGGGTGGCCTCGGGCTCGCTGTCGATCGGTGACGTGCAGGCGTTCATCCAGTACTCGCGCCAGTTCTCGATGCCGCTGACGCAGCTGGCCTCGATGGCGAACCTGGTGCAGTCCGGCGTCGCCTCGGCCGAGCGGGTCTTCGAGGTGCTGGACGCCGAGGAGCAGGACGCGGACCCGATCCCGGGCGTGCGGCCCGAGGAGCTGCGCGGGCGGGTCGGCTTCGAGCACGTGTCGTTCCGCTACGACCCGGACAAGCCGCTGATCGAGGACCTGTCGCTGGCCGTGGAGCCGGGGCACACGGTGGCCATCGTCGGCCCGACCGGCGCGGGCAAGACCACGCTGGTCAACCTGCTGATGCGGTTCTACGAGGTCACCGGCGGGCGGATCACGCTGGACGGCGTGGACGTGGCGACCATGTCGCGCGACGAGCTGCGCTCGGCGATCGGCATGGTGCTTCAGGACACCTGGCTGTTCGGCGGGACCATCGCGGAGAACATCGCCTACGGCGCGCCCGGCGAGGTGACCCGCGGCGACGTCGAGGAGGCGGCGCGGGCCGCGCACGCCGACCGGTTCGTGCGGACCCTGCCGGACGGCTACGACACCGTGATCGACGGCGAGGGGTCGGGGGTGAGCGCGGGCGAGAAGCAGCTGATCACCATCGCCCGGGCGTTCCTGTCCGACCCGACGATCCTGGTGCTGGACGAGGCCACCAGCTCGGTCGACACCCGCACCGAGGTGCTGATCCAGAAGGCGATGGCCAAGCTGGCGCACGGCCGGACCTCGTTCGTGATCGCGCACCGGCTGTCCACCATCCGCGACGCGGACACCATCCTGGTGATGGAGGACGGCGCGATCGTCGAGCAGGGCCGCCACGCGGAGCTGCTGGCGGCCGACGGCGCCTACGCCCGCCTGTACCAGGCGCAGTTCGCCCAGGCGGTCGCCGAGGTGGAGTGACGCGGCACGCCCGACGGGGAGAAGACGTCGGCCCCATCCGCGCCTGCGGATGGGGCCGATACGTTCACGACTGGTGGGGCGGAGGGAAGCCGCACCTCCCGCCACTTCTAAGGTATAGCGCAAGGGGGGCCTTGCGGCAAGGCCCCCTCGGTGCCGCACAATCGCTCCTCCGCCCCGGTGTCCACCGGCGCGGAGCCGCGATCGCGACCTTCTACGGAGCTGATTTGCTGAACCCCCCTGCCCTGCCCGCCCGTGCCTTCGCCCTGCCCGAGCGGCTGGCCGCCAAGGCCGACCCCGCGCTGATCGCCGGCGACGAGGCCCACTTCGCCGACATCGCGGCGAGCCTGGAGCAGGCGATCGCCGAGCTGTCCGACCGGCTCGACGCACAGCGGCGGGCGCCCGGCGGCGTGGGCCGGGAGGCGATGGAGCGCGACCTGGAGATCCACCGGCTCTCGGCCCGCCTGCGGGCGCTGCGCCGTTTCGGCCTGGACCTGTGCCTGGGCAGGATGGTTCCGGCGGGCCCCGCCGGGTCCGAGGAGCCGGTCTACGTCGGGCGGCTCGGCCTGACCGACAGCTCGGGGCGCCGGCTGCTGCTCGACTGGCGCTCCCCCGCCGCGGAGCCGTTCTTCGCCGCCACCCACGCCAACCCGATGGGGCTGGCCGGCCGCCGCCGCTACCGGTGGTCGGGCGGCCGGATCGACGACTACTGGGACGAGGTGTTCACCTCCGGCGGTCTGACGGAGGGCCACGCGGCGCTGGACGACCAGTCGGCGTTCATCGCGAGCCTGGGCGCGCACCGCTCCGAGCGGATGCGCGACGTGCTGGCCACCATCCAGGCCGACCAGGACGCCGTGATCCGCGCGGGCTCCCGCGGGGCGCTGGTGGTGGACGGCGGGCCGGGCACCGGCAAGACCGTCGTGGCCCTGCACCGCTCGGCGTACCTGCTGTACTCCGACCCGCGGCTCGGTCACCGCCGCGGCGGGGTGCTCTTCGTGGGCCCGCACCAGCCGTACCTGAACTACGTCGCCGACGTGCTGCCCAGCCTCGGCGAGGAGGGCGTGCGCACCTGCACCCTGCGCGACCTGGTCGCCGAGGGGGCGCGGGCGGTGCCGGAGGCGGACCCGGAGGTCGCCCGGCTGAAGTCGTCGGTGGAGATGGTGCGGGCGATCGAGAAGGCGGTCCGGTTCTACGAGTCGCCGCCGACCGAGGCCCTGACGGTCACCACGCCCTGGGGCGAGGTGTCGCTGAGCGCCGCCGACTGGGCGGAGGCCTTCGACGCGGCCGAGCCCGGCACCCCGCACAACGAGGCCCGCGAGCAGATCTGGGACGAGCTGGTCGCCATGCTCCAGGACCGGGTCAAGGGCGAGGTCCCGGCCGTGCTGTTCCGCAGGGCGCTCGCGAACGACGACGAGCTGACCGGCGCGCTGAGCGCCGCCTGGCCGATGATCGAGGCGGCCGACCTGGTCGGCGACCTGTGGACGGTCCCCGCCTACCTGCGGCTGTGCGCCCCCTGGCTGGACCGCGACGAGGTGCGCCTGCTGCAGCGCGGCAGGCCGGACGCGTGGACGCTGTCCGACCTGCCGCTGCTGGACGCGGCCCGGCAGCGGCTCGGCGACCCGCGCACGGCCGTGCGCAAGCGGCGGCAGAAGGCTGCGGTGGCCACCGAGCGGGAGCGGATGGCGGGCGTCATCGACAGCGTGGTGGCCGCCGACCCGGACGGCGAGGGCGCGGTGACCATGCTGGTCGGCGAGGACCTCAAGGAGAGCCTGGTCGACGAGTCGGCGCTGCCGTCCCACGCGGCCGATCCGCTGTCCGGTCCCTTCGCCCACGTGGTCGTGGACGAGGCGCAGGAGCTGACCGACGCCGAATGGCAGATGCTGCTGCTGCGCTGCCCCTCCCGCAGCTTCACCGTGGTCGGCGACCGCGCGCAGGCGCGGCACGGCTTCACCGAGAGCTGGCAGGAGCGGCTGGCGCGGGTGGGGCTGCACCGGGCGGAGGTGGCCTCGCTGAATATCAACTACCGCACGCCGGAGGAGGTCATGACGGAGGCCGAGCCGGTGATCCGGGCGGCGATCCCGGACGCCAACGTGCCCACCTCGGTGCGGCGTTCGGGTGTGCCCGTCACGCACGGGAAGGTCGCGGACCTGTCCGCGGTCCTGGAGGAGTGGCTGGCCGCCGACGAGGACGGGACGGCCTGCGTCATCGGTGACCCCTCCTTCACCGAGAGGCCGCGGGTGCGGTCGCTCACGCCCGAGCTGGCCAAGGGCCTGGAGTTCGACCTGGTGGTGCTGGTGGAGCCCGGCCGGTTCGGCGACGGCGTCACGGGCGCGGTGGACCGCTACGTCGCGATGACCCGCGCGACCCGGCGGCTGGTGGTGCTGTCGGACGCGTCGGGAGGGCCGGCCGGGGGCTGAGGCCCGCCGGCGGCGTGAGCGCGGGAGGGCCCGCACCCATCGGGGTGCGGGCCCTCCCGCGTGCGCGGTCACTCGGGGCGAACCTCGTGCGGGCTCACTTCGGGCAGACGTCCTGGGTCACCGGGCCGCCTGCGACGGTGGCGGTGGCCGGGTCGACGGCCATGCACAGGCCGGTCCACTGGTTGACGAAGGCGTAGGCGGTCCTGGAGGAGCCCGCGACCTCGACCTTGGTGGGGACGATGTTCCACATCTGGCTGCCGGAGAACCAGCGGGTCTCGCACCCCCACCAGAAGAGCTGGGTGCCGGCCGACGGCGGGGTGCCGTTGTTGTAGGGGACGGTCAGGCAGGTGCCGTTGCTCGCCTTGATCCAGAAGTAGCCCTTGGGGTCGAAGGAGCTGGGCTGCTCGGCCTGCCACTGGTGGCTGACGGGCGGCGTCGACTGGCACGCGCGCTGGGTGACCAGCCCTCCGGTCTTCGAGCTGTCGAATTCGGGGCCGCGCACCAGGCACCGGCCGTACTTGGTGTTCACGTAGGTCTTGTCGGCGTTCACCAGCCAGAGGCCCTGATGGCTGCCCTTGACGATGTCGCCCTTGTTGCGGTCGACGATGTTCTGGATGAGGGCCCAGCCGGGGAAGTCCATCATGACGATGCCGATGCGGCCGGGGGCGACACTGCTGTTGAGGTGGTTCATCAGCCGGATGTTCTGTCCGGCGACGTAGGTGGTCACGCCCGCCGTGGTGTCGATGTAACCGCCCGCCCACTCGGCCGGACTCGGGGAGAGCAGCGGCGAGGTGGCGGAGGTGTACGACACGTACCAGTCGTTGCCCTTGTCGGCGATCGCCGCCTCGACGTTCCGCCGGACGCCCTCGAACTTCGCGTCGTCGTCGCTCGGCTTCCAGTCGTCCACCAGGTGGGAGTGGAAGCCGCTCGTCCCGTAGGAGTAGGAGGCGCTGCCGTCCTTCTCCGTGACGCCGAAGGTGCCGAGCACGATCTTGCCGCGGACCTGGGAGAGGGTGGGCGTGGGCGCGAGGCTGTTCCGCGTGATCGACGGCTTGTGGAAGAGGCCGTCGTACTTCTTCGCGTACTGGTCGAAGATGGCCGCGATCACTCCCGCGGACACGTTGGACGGGTCGTTCGTGCACTCGCCGATGCCGCCGCTGCTGCCGATCGGGCACTCGGCCTTCAGCCGCATCACGACCGTCTCGCCCGGGTGCTGGGCGAGGAACGCCTTCGCCCTGGTGAGGACGTCGTCGAAGTTGGCGTTCTGGTAGACGACGCCGTGGTGGACCGTGAAGTACTGGTTCTCGGTGACGCGGACCCGGATGTCGAGGGCGCGGATGCCCCGGTCCAGCTGCGCGGTCAGAGTGGCGGCGCTGTCGCCGTAGTCCTGCTGCGTCTCGGTGCTGGAGCCACCGTGGATGGAGAGCGTGTCGTGGGTGCCGGGCAGCGAGACCCGGGACAGCGGGGTGGCTCCGTCGAGGGACTTCATCCAGTCCTGCCGGAGGGGAGCCGAGCCGAGGGAGTTGTAGGCGTCGGCGTTGACCGACCCGGCCGCCTGCGCGGGGGCCGAGGCGAGCATCAGCGAGCTCGCGGCGACGCAGCCCGCCACCAGCTGGGCGAGCGGGCCGAGGCGGCGCCGTGACGCGACGCGGAGGCGGTGGAGAAGCGGAGGGGACATGGGACTCCTGTCCTGGACCGGGCGGGCGGAAGGGGGTGGGGAGGTGCTGTTGCCGGGATGGCGTCACTGCTGGGTGGTGTCGGCCTGCCGCATCGAGGCGACGGCTTCGGCGACGGTGCCGCGGTACAGGCCGAGCCTGGGGGCGGACACCTGGAGGCCGGAGCCGAGGCCGAACGCGCGGGTCTCGGCGTTGGGCATGTGGGACGGGCTGACCAGGACGTGCATCTCGTCGACGTCCTCACCCCCGCCGCCGGGGGTGAGGTCGAGCACCGCGTAGGCCTTCCCGCCGGCGAGCAGGGCGTGGTCGGGGCCGCCGAGCCCACCGGGGACCAGCGGGTGGAGGTTGTCGCTGCGGTCGGCGTCGTCCGCCCGGCCGAGGTCGACCGCGGGCAGCAGGTCCAGTCCGCAGGCGCTCGCACCCGTGTTGGCGACCTCGATGACCCGCCGCGTCCCGTCCTTGCGGACGGTCAGCGAGAGCTGCTTCATCGCGCAGGGGTGCCGATAGGCGTACTCCGGCGTGTTGTCCGCCGAACCCTCCGCCGAGCCGCCGCCGGTCTTCCGCGCGGAGCCCTGCGCCTGGGGCGCCTTCCCGCCGGCGGGGGCGGCCGAGGAGCCCGCCTCCGCATCGGCAGCGGGGGTCTTCGCGGCGTCCGCGTCCACCGGCGCCCCGGTGGAGGCCTTCGCGTCCGCCCCGCCCGCCGTGCCGGAGGCGGTCCCGTCGCCGCCGCAGGCGGTCAGGGTGAGGGCCAGGACCGCGGTGGCGGCGGCGAGGAGCGTGCGGTGCGGGACGTGGATGCGCATGAGGAGCCCTAAGGAGCGGAGACGGTGAGGTGGCCTGACGGCATGCTCAGTCCACCAGCGGACACCGGGACGCCACCAGGAAGTCGTCCCGGCAGAAGTAAACTGGGGATCACTTCTGCCGGTCCGTCACCGGCCGTACGACGTCCGGGGGATACGCATCATGAGCACCGACGATCCGGTGCGCGGGGACTTCGCCGCGCTGCTGCGCACGCTGCGAGGGCGCGCCGGGCTCAGCCAGGAGGAGCTCGCGCACCGGTCCGGGCTGAGCGTGCGGGCGGTGGCCGACATGGAACGCGGGCGCACCCGGGGCCCTCAGCGCCGCACGGTGGCCGCACTGGTGGCGGCGCTGGCGACCGCCGAGGCGGAGGCCGAGGCACTGGAGCGGGCCGCGGCCGCGGGCCGGCCCCGTCCGAAGCCGGTCCCCGCGGCGCCGGCCGGGCTGCGACTGCCGCGTGACGTAGGGGACTTCACCGCCCGGGAGGCGGACCTGGAGCGGCTGCGGGCGGTGGCCGAGGCCGCCGGCGCCGCGCACCCGCCGGTGGTGCTGGTCACCGGCCAGCCGGGGCTGGGCAAGACGGCCTTCGCGGTCCGGGCGGCGCACGGCCTCACCGGCCGCTACCCGGACGGGCAGCTCGCCGTCGACCTGCGGGGGACGCGGGCCGAGCCCGCCGATCCCCGCGAGGTCCTCGGGGCGCTGCTCCGCGCGTGCGGGGTCGCCGACGCCGCCGTGCCGCAGGACCTCGAGGGCCGGTCCGGCCTGTTCACGGCCGTGCTCGAGGACCGGCGGATGCTGCTGCTCCTGGACAACGCCGCGGACGAGGAGCAGGTGCGCCCGCTGCTGCCCGCCGCCGGTCCCACGCTGACCCTGGTGACCAGCCGCAACGCCCTGGCCGGGCTGGAGGGGGTGCACCGGTTGGCGCTCGGGGTGCTGCGCCGTGAGGAGTCCGTCGCCCTGATGGCGCGCGTCCTCGGCCCCGACCGGGTGGCGGCGGAGGCGCAGGCGGCGCGTGATCTGGCCGACCTGTGCGGGCAGCTGCCGCTCGCGGTGCGGATCGCCGCCCAGCGGCTGGCGGCCCGGCCGCAGGAGAGGCTCGCCAAGCTCGCGGCCGAGCTCTCCGACGAGGGCCGCCGGCTCGACGCCCTCCAGGCCGGGGACCTCCAGGTGCGGGCCGCCTTCGCCCTCTCCTACCGGCAGCTGGACCCGCGGGCCCGGCGGGTGCTGCGGCGCTCGACCCTGGCCGCCGGTTCCGACTTCTCCCCGCGGACCGCCGCGTTGCTCGCCGGGACGACGCCGCGGCAGGCGGAGCACTGTGTCCGGGAGCTGGCCGACCGCGGGCTGTTGCAGCCGGACCCGGTGGCCGACCGCTACCGCTTCCACGACCTGCTGCGGCTGTTCGCCGCCGAACAGCTGGCCGAGGAGGACCCCGCCGAACCGGCCCGCGTCCGGGAGGCCGCCGCCCGCTGGGTGCTGGCCCGGGCCGGTGCCGCGGCGCTGTACTTCGACCCCGAGCGCTCCCCCGCCGGCGACCCCGAGCCGGACTCCGCGCCCCGGGGGGCCGAGGAGGCGCGCGCCTGGCTGGAGGCGGAACGGGCACAGTGGCTGGACGCCCTGCACCAGGCGCTCGCGGACGGACACCACCGCGAGGTCCTGGACGCGGCGGAGGCCATGCACTGGTTCTCCGACCGCGTCCAGCACTGGGAGGAGTGGGCGGAGGTGTTCCGCTGCTCGGTGGCCGCCGCCCGGGCCCTGGGAAGCCGGCGTGAGGAGGCCGTGCACCTCAACTACCTGGCCTGGTCGTACAACCTGTGCGTCCACGACAGCGCCGCCGGGCTGGCGACGGCCCGCGAGGCGCTGACCGTGGCGCGCGAGGTGGGCGACCTGCTGCAGGCCGGGTGGGCGTACGGGTACGGGGCGGGGGCGCTGCACCGTCTCGGGCGGGCCGAGGAGGCGGTGGAGTGGCTGGAGAAGTCCGCGGCCTGCCACCGGGAGAACGCCACGCCGCAGGCGCGGCTGGCCGAGCTCGCGACGCTCAACGCCCTGGGCGCCCACCTGCGGTCCATGGGCCGGCCGGAGGAGGCCCTGGCCGTCCACCGGCGGAGCGAGGAGCTGTGCGAGGCCGGGATCGCGGGGCGGTCGTCCGAGGTGCTGTCGACGTTCCGGGCCAGCACGCGTCACCATCTGGGCCAGGATCTCGGCGAGCTGGGCCGCTGGGCGGAGGCGGAGCCGCTGCTGCGCCGCGCCCTGGCCGTGTTCGAGGAGGCCGGCATGGCCGCGTGGAGCGAGCCGGCCCGCCTGGACCTCGCCATCACGCTGCGCCGGCTCGGCCGCGAGGAGGAGGCCCGCACCATGCTGGAGACGGCCCGGCGAGGCCTCGTCGAGCAGAGCCACCCCCGGCGGGCGGAGGCCGACGCGGAGCTGGCGGGGCCCGCCACTCCCGACACGCCCGCGGTGCCGTCCTAGCGGCTGCCGCACCGTCCGGCCGCCCGGACCCGTCGGCGCGTGGCCCGGGGTGGGTCAGTGGACGACGTCGAAGACGTTCTTCTGCAGGCCGTTGGCGTACACCTCGTGCTCGACGAGCTTCAGCTTCTGGGCGTCCTTGTCCGTGGCGCTGAACAGCCGCTTGCCCGCGCCGAGCAGCAGCGGGAAGACGAGCAGGTGGTAGCGGTCGATCAGGCCCGCGTCGGACAGGCCGCGGTTCAGCGCCGCGCTGCCGTGGACGATGATCGGGCCGCCCTCGGTCTCCTTCAGCGCGGCCACCTCGTCGAGCGACCGCAGGATCGTGGTGTCGCCCCAGTTCGACACCAGGTCGTCCTCGGTGAGCGTGGTGGAGACGACGTACTTCGGCATCACCTTGTAGTCGGCGAAGTCCTCCATGTCCGGCCACACGGCGCTGAACGACTCGTAGCTGACCCGGCCGAGCAGCATCGCGCCGGCCTCCTTCTGCTCCCTGCCCTTGATCTCGTAGGCCTCGGGGAGGAAGTCGACGTCCTTGAAGGTCCACCCGGAGTTCCGGTACCCGGGCTCGCCGCCCGGCGCCTCGACGACGCCGTCCAGGGAGACGAACGCGGTGCTGATCAGGGTGCGCATGGGGTTCCTCCGAGCTCGTGGTCGCTTCACCGGTACAGACGGCGCGGCCGGGCGAAACTCATCGCCCGCGGGCGGGCGACCGGAAGGAACCTGGTCGTCCACGCGCCCACACCGTAGCCCCGGGTGCGGTCGCCGCAGGGTGTCCTCGGCCCCGACGCGAGGGAACGGCCCGGATTCCGTCCGGCGGACCACAGGGAACCGTCTCCGCCCGGGCGGCCGTCGGCGCACCGGACCTCACGACCGCGCCACCGGAGGGGACCTAGTGACCTGAGTCGGAGATTCGTCGGCAGTAGGCGGCGACTTTGTCGAGGATCTCGTCTGCCGTCTTCGTCCAGACGAAGGGTCTGGGGTGCTCGTTCCAGTCGGCGAGCCAGCCCCGGATGTCACGCTCG
Organism: Streptomyces sp. NPDC002734; assembly: GCF_040295685.1. Taxonomy (NCBI): domain Bacteria; kingdom Bacillati; phylum Actinomycetota; class Actinomycetes; order Kitasatosporales; family Streptomycetaceae; genus Streptomyces; species Streptomyces sp. NPDC002734. Next base: position 1,017 of record NZ_JBEOVU010000020.1, on the reverse strand, counting down.
AGGGCCTGAACAGAGCGGTGGACGCCACGCTTGAGCTTCTTCTGGGTCAGCTCGGCGAACCACCGCTCGACCAGGTTCAGCCAGGACGCGCTGGTGGGCGTGAAGTGCAACTGGAACCGGGGATGGGCAAGGAGCCACTTCTTGATGTCGGGGGTCTTGTGCGTCGCGTAGTTGTCGAGGATCAGGTGGACCTGGAGGTCGGCCGGTACTTCCTTGTCGAGTTTGGCGAGGAACTTCTTGAACTCGGCGGCCCGGTGGCGCCGGTGGAGCGAGCCGATGACTTTGCCGGTCGCCACTTCCAGGGCGGCGAACAAGGTGGTGGTGCCGGCACGGACGTAGTCGTGGCTGCGGCGTTCGGGGACGCCGGGCATCATCGGCAGGACGGGCTGGGATCGGTCCAGTGCCTGGATCTGCGACTTCTCGTCCACACAGAGCACCAGTGCCTTCTCCGGCGGGTCTAGGTAGAGGCCGACGACGTCACGGACCTTGTCGATGAACAGCGGGTCGGTGGACAGCTTGAACGTCTGCGACCGGTGCGGGGCGAGGGCGAACGCCCGCCAAATTCGCGAGATCGTCGACTGCGACATCCCTGTGGCGGCCGCCATCGATCTGGTCGACCAGTGGGTGGCGTTCTTCGGTGTCTCCTCGAGCGTCTTGACGATGACCCGCTCGACGTCCGCGTCGGTGATCTTGCGCGGGACGCCCGGACGCGGGTCGTCGCACAGGCCGTCCAGGCCCCGCTCGAGGAAGCGGCGTCGCCAGGTGCGGACGGTGTCCGGCGTGATCCGCAACCGCCGGGACACTTCCATGATCGAGTGGCCCTCGGCGCACTCCAGCACGATCCGCGACCGCTGGGCCAGGGCTTGGGCCGTCGTGCGACGACGGACCCATCCCTCCAGCGCGGCTCGTTGGGCATCAGTCACCGACAACGGTGGAATCTTCGGACCCGGACGACTCATGCCCAACCAACGACGAATCTCCGACTCAGGTCACTAGGGCCTGTCCGGCGGATCATGC